>NZ_JBHZCY010000167.1:0-18071 GCF_042786665.1 Kitasatospora sp. NPDC059146
GAACGGACGCTTCCTTCGGACCGCCTTCCAGCGGGCCCTCCGGGCGCTTCGTTCTTTCGTGTTTCAAGCTTATCAGATGTTTTCCGCTCCGTTTTTCGGAGTTTCATTCATCCGATTTGGCTTTTGCCTTTCGGCGCTCCCGAACTCTACCAGAGTTTCTCGGTCCGTTTTCCCGGTAGTTCTCGAATTCGCATTCGTATTCGAGGACTTCCTTGGGGCTCGTCCCGTGGGGCAACCCGGAGAACATTACGCACCGGGTCGCCCCACGTCAAACCAGCCTCAGCGGGGCCGGACGAGGGTCTGGAGCGGGGCTCAGACCTCGACGACGACCGGCAGGATCATCGGCCGGCGGCGGTAGTTGTCCGCGACCCACTTGCCGATGGTCCGGCGGACGAGCTGCTGCACCTGGCGGGGCTCCAGCACGCCGTCGCTCGCCGAGCGGTCCAGGGCCTCCTGGAGCTTGGCGACGACCGGCACGAAGGCGTTGTCGTCGATGCCGGAGCCGCGGGCCTGGATGGTCGGGCTGCCGACCAGCTTGCCGTTGGTGGTGTCGACCGCGACGAAGACCGAGATGAAGCCCTCCTCGCCGAGGATCCTGCGGTCCTTGAGCGAGGCCTCGGTGATGTCGCCGACCGAGGCGCCGTCGACGTAGACGTAGCCGGCCCGGACCTTGCCGACGATCCGGGCGACGCCCTTCTCCAGGTCGACGCAGACGCCGTCCTCGGCGATGACCACGCGGTTGCGCGGCACGCCGGTGGCGATGCCGAGCTCGGCGGCGGCCCGCAGGTGGCGCCACTCGCCGTGGACCGGCATCAGGTTGCGCGGCTTGCAGATGTTGAAGAAGTACAGCAGCTCGCCGGCCGAGGCGTGGCCGGAGACGTGCACCTTGGCGTTGCCCTTGTGCACGACCTTGGCGCCCCAGCGGGTCAGACCGTTGATCACGCGGTAGACGGCGTTCTCGTTGCCCGGGATGAGCGAGGACGCCAGGACGACGGTGTCGCCCTCCACGATGCGGATCTGGTGGTCGCGGTTGGCCATCCGGGACAGCGCCGCCATCGGCTCGCCCTGGGAGCCGGTGCAGATCAGCACGACCTCCTTGTCCGGCAGGTCGTCGAGCTGCTTGACGTCGACGACCATGTTGCCGGGGACCTTGAGGTACCCGAGGTCACGGGCGATGCCCATGTTGCGGACCATCGAGCGGCCGACGAAGGCGACCTTGCGCTTGTACTCGTGCGCGGCGTCCAGCACCTGCTGGATGCGGTGCACGTGGCTGGCGAAGGACGCGACGATGATGCGCTTGTCGGCGTTCGCGAAAACGTTTCGCAGCGCGGCCGAGATGTCGCGCTCGTGCGGGATGAAGCCGGGGACCTCGGCGTTGGTGGAGTCCACCAGCAACAGGTCCATGCCCTCCTCCGCCAGCTTGGCGAAGGTCGGCAGGTCGGTGAGGCGGCCGTCCAGCGGCAGCTGGTCCATCTTGAAGTCACCGGTGGCCACGACCATGCCGGCGGGGGTGCGGACCGCCACGGCGAGGGCGTCCGGGATGGAGTGGTTGACCGCGATGAACTCGCAGTCGAAGGGGCCGATGCGCTCGCGCTCGCCCTCCTTGACCTCCAGCACGTACGGCCGGATGCGGTGCTCGGCGAGCTTGGCCTCGATCAGGGCGAGGGTCAGCTTGGAGCCGATCAGCGGGATGTCCGGGTTCTCCCGCAGGAGGAACGGGACGGCGCCGATGTGGTCCTCGTGGCCGTGGGTGAGGACGATGCCGTCGACCTTGTCGAGGCGGTCCCGGATGTAGCTGAAGTCCGGGAGGATCAGGTCCACGCCGGGCTGCTCGTCCTCGGGGAAGAGGACGCCGCAGTCGATGATCAGGATGCGGTCGCCGTACTCGAGGACCGTCATGTTGCGGCCGATCTCGCCGAGGCCGCCGAGCGGAGTGATGCGGAGGGCGCCCTCCTTGAGGGCCGGGGGCGCGCCGAGTTCGGGGTGCGGGTGGCTCAAAAGACTCTCCTCACGACGCACGCCATATGCCCGGGGTCCTCCCCCTGGAGACATATGGCGTGCGTACTCAGTGTCGTTCTTCCTACTGGGTCTGTGCTCTCGCGCCTTCGGTCCGGTCCAGCGGCGGACCCGGTCGGGTCCGGCGAGCCGGGGCGCGCACGTCTGTGTCTGCTACAGGTGTACCCCGCCGGAGGCGAGATCCTGCTTCAATCGGTCGATCTCCTCGGACGTCGCGCCGACCAGGGGCAGGCGCAGCGGCCCGGCGGGCAGGCCCTGGAGGTCCAGCGCGGCCTTGGTGAGGATCACGCCCTGGGTGCGGAACATACCGGTGAACACCGGCAGCAGGCCCTGGTGGACGGCGGTGGCCTTGGCCACATCGCCGGCCAGGTAGGCCTCGATCATGGCCTTCAACTCACCGGCGACCACGTGCCCGACGACGCTGACCACGCCGGCGGCCCCGACGGACAGCAGCGGCAGGTTCAGGATGTCGTCGCCGGAGTACCAGGCGAGGTCGGAGCGGGCGATCGCCCAGGCCGCCGCGCCGAGGTCGCCCTTGGCGTCCTTGTTGGCGACGATCCGCGGGTGCTCGCCGAGCCGGACCAGGGTCTCGTGGCTCAGCGCGACCCCGCTGCGGCCCGGGATGTCGTACGCCATGACCGGCAGGCCGGTGGCGTCGGCGACCTGCGTGAAGTGCCGGTACAGGCCCTCCTGCGGGGGCTTGTTGTAGTACGGCGTGACGACCAGCAGGCCGTGCGCCCCGGCCGCCTCCGCCTGGCGGGCCAGTTCGACGCTGTGGTGGGTGTCGTTGGTGCCGACCCCGGCCACCACGTGGGCACGGTCCCCGACCGCCTCCACCACGGCGCGGACGAGCTGGGCCTTCTCGGCGTCGCTGGTGGTCGGGGACTCACCGGTGGTGCCGTTGACGACGAGGCCGTCGTTCCCGGAGTCGACGAGGTGCGTGGCGAGGCGCTGGGCGCCGTCGAGGTCGAGCGCGCCGTCGGCGGTGAACGGGGTGACCATCGCGGTCAGTACCCGGCCGAACGGCGTCTGGGGGGTGGAGGTCGGAGCCATGCGTCCAAAGCTACTCGTAGGCGGTGGGGCGGTACCCATGCCGGTCCATGGTTCGGACAGGTGAGCAGGCCAGGGGCGGGGAATGGGATCCCGGTGCTGCCCGCTCGGGGGTTCGGGCAGCACCGGGATCCGTGGTCACGAATGTAGGGAGCGGCTAGAAAAGCCGCAATCCAGACATGCCCGACACTCTGCCCATATGCCTGTCGTCCCAGGTCAGGGGGCGACCCGGCCGTGCTTCTCGAAGGCCGCATGGGTGAGCGGCATGAGCTGGGCCCACTGCTCCTCCATCCGCTCCGCGACCATCTCGATCTCGCGCTGCGGGAAGGACGGCACCGCCGAGTTCTCCCGCCGGGTGCGCAGCGAGAGGAAGTGCATCAGCGAGCGCGCGTTGCAGGTCGCGTACATCGAGGAGAACAGGCCGACCGGCAGCACCGCCCGGGCCACCTCGCGGGCCACGCCGGCCGCCAGCATCTCCTGGTAGCGGGCGTAGGACTCGCGGTACGCGGCCTCCATCGCCCCGATGGTGGTCCCGTGCTGCTCCGGGGTGCCCTCGTGGAACTCGTACTTGCCCGGACGGCCCTGCTGGACCAGCTTGCGGTCGGTGCCCGGGACGTAGAAGACCGGCTCCAGCTCGCGGTAGCGGCCGGACTCCTCGTTGTACGACCAGCCGCTGCGGTGCCGGTGGAACTCGCGGAACACGAAGATCGGCGCGCTGATGAAGAAGGTCATCGAGTTGTGCTCGAACGGCGTGCCGTGCCGGTCGCGCATCAGGAAGTTGATCAGGCCCTTGGACTTCTCCGGGTCCTGCTGGAGCGCCTCCAGGGACTGCTCCCCCGCGGTCGACACCCGGGCCGACCAGATGACGTCCGAATCGGCGGCGGCGCTGCGGACCAGCTCCACCGTCACGTCGCTCCGGAAGCTGGGGGCCGTCGGTTCGTCGCTCACGCGTTACTCCTTGCGGGTTCGGTGCTGTGCAGCTTGATGGCGTGCTGCATGGTCTTGCGGGCGCGCGGGGTGTCGCCGGCGTCGGCGTAGGCCACGGCGAGGCGGAACCAGACCCGCCAGTCGCCCGGCGCGGCCTCCGCCTCGGCCTGGCGGCGGGTGAACACCGCGTCGGCCGAGGCCCGGTCGATCCGTCCGCCGCCGGTGCGCCGGAGCTCGTCCACCGGCAGGCCGCCCTCGGCCTCCAGCTCCCGGGCGAGCTGCTCGCTGGCCCGGCCGAAGCGGACGGTCTGGCGCAGGAACCAGATGCCGATCACCGGGATCACGAAGGCGCAGAGGCCGATGCCGATGCCGAGCGGCTTTCCGGTGGCGACCAGCTGGACGCCCTCCCCCACGCAGAGGAGGGCGACCAGCAGCAGTACGCCGGACAGGACGAAGAAACCGGTACGGGAGGTCATGTCGCGCTCCTGGGGTTCACCACGGTCACACGTCCAGGAAGTGTTCGAGGCCGAAGGTCAGCCCCGGGGTCTCGACGACCTTGCGCACGCCCAGCAGGATGCCCGGCATGAAGCTGCTGTGGTGCAGTGAGTCGTGCCGGATGGTGAGCGTCTCGCCGGTGTCGCCGAACATCACCTGCTGGTGGGCGAGCAGGCCGCGCAGCCGTACGGCGTGCACCGGCACCCCGTCCACGTCGGCGCCGCGCGCGCCGGGCAGGCTGTGGGTGGTCGGGTCCTGCTGCTTCGGCCGGCCGGCCTCGGCGCGGGCCGCGGCGATCAGCTGGGCGGTGCGGGTGGCGGTGCCGCTGGGGGCGTCGGCCTTGCGGTCGTGGTGGAGTTCGACCACCTCGACCGACTCGAAGTACCTCGCCGCCAGCTGGGAGAACTTCATGCCGAGGATCGCGCCGATGGAGAAGTTGGGCGCGATCAGCAGGCCGAGGTCGGGGGCCTGCGCCAACAGGCCCTCGACGGTGGCCAGTCGCTCGTCGGTCCAGCCGGTGGTGCCGGTGACCACGTGGATGCCGTGGCGCAGGCAGTAGTCGAGGTTGCCCATCACCGAGTCCGGGTGGGTGAGTTCGACGGCGACCTGGGCACCGGCCTCGGTCAGCTCCTCCAGCCTGGAGCCGCGGCCGAGGGTGGCCACCAGCTCCAGGTCCGGCGCGGCCTCGACGGCCTTGACCGCCTCCGAGCCGATCCGTCCGTTGGCACCGATCACGGCGACACGCAGCGTCATAGCGACGTTCCTCTCCGGGGGGACAATCCTCAGACCAGCAGATCGGCGAGCCGGGCGGCCCGCTTGTCGTTGACCGGCCCGATCAGCGCCAGCGACGGCCGGTACGCGCCCAGCACATCACGGGCCACCGCGTGGACGTCCTCCAGGGTCACCGCGGCGATCCGCGCCAGCATGTCGTCCACCGACAGGTGGTGCCCGTAGCTGAGTTCGGCCTTGCCGATCCGGTTCATCAGCGAGCCGGTGTCCTCCATGCCGAGCACGGTGGAGCCGGAGATCTGGCCGATCGCGCGCTGCAGCTCCTCCTCGGTGATGCCGTCGGCGACCACCTTGGCGAGCTCCTCGCGGCAGATCCGCAGCACCTCCTCGACGCGCTTGGGCTGGCACCCGGCGTAGATGCCGAACAGGCCGCTGTCCGCGTAGGAGGAGGAGTACGAGTAGACGGAGTAGGCCAGGCCGCGCTTCTCCCGGACCTCCTGGAACAGCCGGGAGCTCATCCCGCCGCCCAGGGCCGCGTTGAGCACGCCCATCGCCCAGCGGCGCTCGTCGTGCCGGGGCACGCCGGGCACGCCCAGCACCAGGTGGGCCTGCTCGGTGGAGCGGTTGAGCACCTCGACCCGGCCGGCCGTGCGCAGCGCCTTGACGCCGCGGCGGGCCTCGGCGGGCGCCGCGGTGGAGCGGGCCAGCACCGGCGCGAAGGCCTCCTGGACCTGCTTGACGACCTTGCGGTGGTCGAGGTTGCCGGCCGCCGCGACGACCAGGTTCTCCGGGCGGTAGCGGCGGTGGTAGAAGCCGGCGACCTGGTCCCGGGTGAGGGCCTTGATGGTCTCCTGGGTGCCGAGGATCGGGCGGCCGAGCGGGCCGCTGCCGAAGATCACCTTGGCGAACAGGTCGTGGACGACGTCACCCGGGTCGTCCTCGGCCATCGCCATCTCCTCGAGGATGACGCCGCGTTCGGCGTCGACGTCCTCGGCGCGGATCAGCGAGCCGGTGAGCATGTCGCAGACCACGTCGATGGCCAGCGGCAGGTCGGTGTCCAGGACCCGGGCGTAGTAGCAGGTGTTCTCCTTCGCGGTGAAGGCGTTCATCTCGCCGCCGACCGCGTCCAGGGCCGCCGAGATGTCCAGCGCGCTGCGCCGCTCGGTGCCCTTGAAGAGCAGGTGCTCCAGGTAGTGGGTGGCGCCGTTGAGCTGCGGGGTCTCGTCCCGGGAGCCGACGCCGACCCAGATGCCGAAGGTCGCGGAGCGCACTGTCGGCAGGGTCTCGGTGACGACCCGCAGGCCGCCGGGGAGGACGGTGCGGCGCACCGTGCCGGCGCCGTCGACGCCCTTGAGCAGGGTCCGGGTGGAGCCGGGACGCTGCTTTACCGCCGGGGCCTGGGCCACGGGGGGTACCTCCAGAGGAAACGCACGTGGAATGGCACGTACGGACGAACGCGTGGACAACAGGGTGCGGCCCGCACGCCGGGAGGCGTACGGGCCGCAAGGGTCAGCTAGCGGCGCTTCACTCGGAAGCGGCCTCGCCGCCTTCCTCGCCCTCGACGACCGGGATCAGGGAGAGCTTGCCGCGCGGGTCGATCTCGGCGATCTCGACCTGCACCTTGGCGCCGACGCCGAGGACGTCCTCGACGTTCTCGACGCGCTTGCCGCCGGCCAGCTTGCGGATCTGCGAGATGTGCAGCAGGCCGTCCTTGCCCGGCATGAGCGACACGAACGCGCCGAACGTCGTGGTCTTGACCACGGTGCCCAGGTAGCGCTCGCCGACCTCCGGCATGGTCGGGTTGGCGATCTGGTTGATCGTGGTGCGGGCGGCCTCGGCGGCCGGGCCGTCGGCGGCACCGATGTAGATGGTGCCGTCGTCCTCGATCGTGATCTCGGCGCCGGTGTCCTCCTGGATCTGGTTGATCATCTTGCCCTTGGGGCCGATGACCTCACCGATCTTGTCCACCGGGATCTTGATGGTGATGATCCGCGGCGCGTTCGGGGACATCTCGTCGGGCGAGTCGATGGCCTCGTTCATCACGTCGAGGATGTGCAGGCGGGCGTCCTTGGCCTGCTTGAGCGCGGCGGCCAGCACGGAGGCCGGGATGCCGTTCAGCTTGGTGTCGAGCTGCAGCGCGGTGATGAAGTTGCGGGTACCGGCGACCTTGAAGTCCATGTCGCCGTACGCGTCCTCGGCACCGAGGATGTCGGTCAGCGCGACGTAGTGGGTCTCGCCGTCGATCTCCTGGGAGATCAGGCCCATGGCGATGCCGGCGACGGCGGCCTTGAGCGGCACACCGGCGTTCAGCAGCGACATGGTCGAGGCGCAGACCGAGCCCATCGAGGTGGAGCCGTTGGAGCTCAGCGCCTCGGAGACCTGGCGGATCGCGTAGGGGAACTCCTCGCGGGTCGGCAGGACCGGGAGGATGGCGCGCTCGGCGAGGGCGCCGTGGCCGATCTCGCGACGCTTGGGCGAGCCCACGCGGCCGGTCTCGCCGACCGAGTACGGCGGGAAGTTGTAGTTGTGCATGTAGCGGCGACGCGTCTCCGGGGAGAGCGTGTCGAGCTGCTGCTCCATCCGGAGCATGTTCAGCGTGGTGACGCCCAGGATCTGGGTCTCGCCGCGCTCGAACAGGGCCGAGCCGTGGACGCGCGGGATGGCCTCGACCTCGGCGGCCAGGGTGCGGATGTCGGTGACACCGCGGCCGTCGATGCGGACCTTGTCCTTGATGACGCGCTCGCGGACGACCTTCTTGGTCAGCGCGTTGTAGGCGGCGCTGATCTCCTTCTCGCGACCCTCGAACTCGGGGAGCAGCTTCTCGGCGGCGACCGCCTTGACGCGGTCCAGCTCGGCGTTGCGCTCCTGCTTGCCCGGGATGGTGAGGGCCTTGGCCAGCTCGTCCTTGACGGCGGCGGTCAGCGCGGCCAGGACGTCGTCCTGGTAGTCCAGGAAGACCGGGAAGTCGGCGGTCGGCTTGGCGGCCTGGGCGGCGAGCTGCGACTGGGCGGCGCACAGCACCTTGATGAACGGCTTCGCGGCGTCCAGACCGGCGGCGACGACGTCCTCGGTCGGCGCCTCGGCGCCGCCCTCGACCAGCTTGATGGTCTTGTCGGTGGCCTCGGCCTCGACCATCATGATCGCGACGTCGCCGTCCGGCAGGACGCGACCGGCGACGACCATGTCGAAGACGGCCGACTCCAGCTCGCTGTGGGTCGGGAAGGCGACCCACTGGCCCTTGATCAGCGCGACGCGGACGCCACCGATCGGGCCGGAGAACGGCAGGCCCGCCAGCTGGGTGGAGGCGGAGGCGGCGTTGATGGCGACCACGTCGTACAGGTGGTCGGGGTTGAGCGCCATGATCGTGCAGACGACCTGGACCTCGTTGCGCAGGCCCTTGACGAAGGACGGGCGCAGCGGGCGGTCGATCAGGCGGCAGGTGAGGATCGCGTCCTCGGAGGGCCGGCCCTCGCGACGGAAGAACGAGCCGGGGATGCGGCCGGCGGCGTACATCCGCTCCTCGACGTCCACGGTCAGCGGGAAGAAGTCGAAGTGCTCCTTCGGCTGCTTGGACGCGCTGGTGGCCGACAGCACCATGGTGTCGTCGTCGAGGTAGGCCACGGCGGAGCCGGCGGCCTGACGGGCCAGACGGCCGGTCTCGAAGCGGATGGTACGGGTGCCGAAGGAACCGTTGTCGATCACGGCCTCGGCGTAGAACACGTTCTCTTCCACCTGGAAGATCTCCTCTTTCGTACGTTCTCCGGGAGAGCGTCCCCGCGCACTGCCTCGGGCTGGCCCTGGGGCCCTCCTGCCAGGGAGGGCGGCAGTCGGGCCGGTCTTCGATCGAAGCCTCCGGGGTGCCCCGCTCGTCGGCGGGGGTTCCGGGGGCCACTACCGAGGACCGGCGCCTCACGGCTGCCGGGCCGGGACGGGCGGTCCGCGTCTGGACGCTCTCTCGGATGCGGGCGGCTTCCGTTTGAAGCCTTCGTCCCGCGGGGGGTTTGGGTCTGCTGCCCGGGTGGCGCTCCTGCGCCATCACCCGGCATGCCCACAACCCTACGGTGCAATCCTCGGCCACCTGGGGAGGTGCGCGCGAGTTGTTATGTCAGGGTGCCGCGTTCGAACCCGCCGCGGCATACGCGCGAGGGGCGGCTCCCCGGTGTGGGGAGCCGCCCCCTGCGGCGGTCTTAGCGGGCGCCGCCGGCGGCACCGCGACGGATGCCCAGGCGGTCGACGAGCGTACGGAAACGCTCGATGTCCTTCTTGGCCAGGTACTGCAGGAGGCGGCGGCGCTGGCCGACCAGGATCAGCAGGCCACGACGCGAGTGGTGGTCGTGCTTGTGGAACTTGAGGTGCTCGGTCAGGTCCGAGATGCGGCGGGAGAGCATGGCCACCTGGACCTCGGGGGAACCGGTGTCGCCCTCCTTCTGGCCGAACTCGGCGAAGATCTGCTTCTTGACGTCAGAGGCGAGTGCCACTGCAACTCCTTCAAGGTCTACCGAGCGGTCCTGGTCGACAGCACAGGACTCTGCGAGAACTCGGTGTCGCGAGCGCTGTCCGCGGTCGACGGCCCACGAAGGGGTGGACACACGGCTGCGCTCGAAGGCCAAGGGTACCAGTGCCGCCCACCCGGCCGGTCGGCGGGTGGGCGGCGGGTGGCGGGCGCCCGGCGGCGGGGGTGCGCGGTCAGCCGGTGGCGCCGCGGACCAGCCGGTAGACGTTCAGCACGGCGAGCGCCAGCGGGACCAGCGAGATCAGGGTGAGGCTGTCCACCAGGTCCAGGATGCGGCCCCAGAACGGGGAGACGCCCAGCCGGGGCACCACCAGGGCGATCGCGGTGAGCAGCGCGGCCCCGAAGGCGACGGAGGCGGCCAGCCAGATGGTGCGCAGGTCGAGCTCGGTGCTGGAGCCGGCCGCGCGCAGGACGAACTGCGGGGTGTGCAGGGAGAGCCCGACGATCAGCAGGCACAGGCCGAGCAGGCCGGCGACGGTGAGGCTGAGGACCTGCGCGGTGTAGCGGAACAGCCGGGCGCGCAGCATGGCGGCGATGCCGAGGGCGAGCGCGAGCAGTTCGGGGAAGGTCCGGTCGGTGAAGGAGAGGACGGCGCAGGCGCCGACCACGACCGCGGCGCAGCCGCCGACCAGGCCGACCAGCACCTCGTGGCCGCGGCGGGCCTGGTGGGCGATCCGCTCGTACTGGACGGCCTCGGCGCGCTCGGCCTCCTCGTCGTAGTCGCGGCTGCGGGTGCGGGTCTGGCCGGGGGCGCTGAATCCGACCGGCAGCCGGGCGAAGCGGGCGGAGAGGCTGGGCAGGAAGCCGATCGCGGCGACGGCGGCGACGCCGGTGACGGCGGCGATGTTCCCGGCCGGGGTGTCGGGCATCAGCACGGCGGCGAAGGTGGCGAGCGCGCCGGCGGTGGCGACGAAGGCGGCGGCGACGAACACCGCGTCCTTGTCCGGGAGCAGTCCGGCGAGCAGCACGGAGATCACCAGGACGGTGACGCAGCCGGTGAGGAACTGGAGCCGGCCGGGGCCGTCCCACGGGTGGGCGACGGCGATGACGCCGCTGCCGGCGATCATGGCGTGCGGCAGGGCGCCGAGGCCGAGCGCGACGGCGGCGTGGGCGTCCTGGTAGACCCGGGCGCGGACCCCGGCGAGCGCGGTGAGCACCACGGCGGCGACGCCGGCCAGCACGCCGGGCAGGCTGTGCATGTCGTGGCGCAGGTCGGAGAACCAGAGCGCGAAGCCGAGCAGGGTGAGCAGCACCCCGGCGCCGATCAGGCCGAAGCCGCGCATGAGGTCGACGGTCCAGAACCGGCGGTCGGCCTCGACGGCGCTGGCGATGGCGTCGGCGACGTCGTCGTAGACGGCGGGCGGCAGCGACTCGGCGAAGGGGCGCAGCGCCAGCAGGTCGCCGTCGCGGACGTGTTGGGCGGCCAGGGACAGGCTGCTGTCGAGGACGGTGCCGTCGCGGCGGACCAGGTGGAAGCCGGTGGGGGTGCCGTCGGGCTGGCTCTGGTTGGCCAGCCGCAGCACCTCGGGGTAGACGTCGGCGAGGGCGACGTCCTCGGGCAGGGCGACGTCGATCCGGCGGTCCGGGGCGACGACGGTCACCCGGCAGTAGCCCGTGGCGGCTGTCGCGCTCACGACGGCACCTCGATCCTTCGACGCACTGGACGCTCCCCCTGTGTGGACGGTGCCGCGGCACGGTGGCGCGCGGGGTGGCTGTGGAACCGGCCCGGCCGGGCCGCGAGTTGGCGCGGCGTTACCCTACCCGCTCGGTTCGTGCCCGGTGCCGGTGCGGGGTGCGGCCCCCGTCGGTGCGGGCACGCCCCGCTGTGCGCCGCTATGTAGGATCGGCGCCTGCGCGAGGTGGTACGGGGGCTGCGCTGTGTGGGGCGTCCTCAGCCACGGGAATCCCGTACCGGGCCGAGCGCAGTCGCGTGAGGGCTTATGCCGAAGTGATCGATCGACGCCGCGGGGTGGGTGACGCATGGGTGTGATCATGGTCAAGCGACCGGCCAGGGCCTACCCGCCGACGGTGCCGGACGAGCCGGTGGAGCTGGTCAGTCCACCGGAGCTGCCCCGGCAGGGCGGCGAGGACTGGCTGATGAGCATCCTGCCGATGCTCGGCATGGGCGGTTCGGCGGTGTTCTTCTTCTCGCCGGGTGCGGCCGCGCCGATGAAGATCATGGGCGGTCTGATGATCGTCTCGACGGTCGGCATGGTGCTGGCCCAGATCGTGCGGGCCCGCCGGGGCGGCTCGACCGTGATGGCGGACGAGCGGCGCGACTACCTCAAGTACCTCCAGCAGACCCGCCGCCAGGTGCGCCGCACGGCGGAGAGCCAGCGCGGCGCGCTGCTGTTCCTGAACCCGGCGCCGGAGCAGCTCTGGTCGATCGTCGAGGACGGCCGCCGGCTGTGGGAGCGGCGGACGGCGGACGGCGACTTCGCGCAGATCCGGGTCGGCCTCGGGCCGGTGCAGCTGTCCACCCCGCTGGTGGCGCCGCAGACCGCGCCGATGGACGAGCTGGAGCCGCTGTCGGCGGCCGCGATGCACTCGTTCCTCAAGGCGCACGGCACCCTCCAGGACCTGCCGCTGGCGGTCTCGCTGCGGGCCTTCTACCACATCACGGTGTGCGGGGACCCGGACTCGGTGTATGGGAACGTGCGCGCGATGATCGCCCAACTGACCACCCTGCACTCGCCGGACGACCTGCTGATCGCGGTCGCCGCGGCCCCCGGCGCGGCCGAGGAGTGGGACTGGACCAAGTGGCTCCCGCACAACCAGCACCGCAAGGAGAGCGACGGCGCGGGCTCGCGCCGGCTGAGCGCCGCCGACCTGGGCGAGCTGGAGTACCTGCTGCAGGACGAGCTGGCCGGCCGCCAGCGCTTCGTCCGGGACGCGGCGCCCGCCGCGGACCAGCCGCACCTGGTGGTGATCATGGACGGCGCCGGGGTGCCGCACGACTCGGTGCTGGCCGGCCCCGAGGGCGTGCAGGGGGTGACCGTCATCGAGGTCGTCCCGGGTGAGGTGGACGAGCCGAGCGGGCACCTGATGGTGACGGTCAACCCGCAGGAGCTGGTGCTGCGTTCGGCCTCCGGGGCGACGTACAGCGGCAAGCCGGACCTGCTCTCACTGTGGCAGTCCGAGGCACTGGCGCGGCAGTTGGCGCCGTACCGGGCCTCGGCCGGCGGGGACGACGAGCCGCTGCTGTCCAACCTGGACTTCACCGACATGATGGGCTCGGGCGACCCGGGCTCCTTCGACGTGGCCCGCAGCTGGCGCCCGCGCGCCCAGCACGAGCGGATGCGGGTGCCGATCGGCGTCGGCGCGGGCGGCGAGCACGTCTACCTGGACATCAAGGAGGCCGCGCTGGAGGGCATGGGCCCGCACGGCCTGTGCGTGGGCGCGACCGGTTCCGGCAAGTCGGAGCTGCTGCGCACCCTGGTGCTGGCGCTGGCGATGACCCACTCCTCGGAGACGCTCAACTTCGTGCTCGCCGACTTCAAGGGCGGCGCGACCTTCCTGGGCATGGCGGACATGCCGCACACCTCCGCGGTGATCACCAACCTGGAGGGCGAGCTCACCCTGGTCGACCGCATGCGCGACGCGATCGAGGGCGAGCTGCACCGCCGCCAGGAGCTGCTGCACCGCTCCGGCAACTACGCCAACATCCACGAGTACGAGCGGGCCCGGGCGGCCGGCGCGGCGCTGGACCCGCTGCCCTCGCTGGTGCTGATCATCGACGAGTTCTCCGAACTCCTCACCGCCAAGCCCGACTTCATCGAGATGTTCATCCAGATCGGCCGGATCGGCCGCTCCCTGGGCGTGCACCTGCTGCTGGCCTCGCAGCGCCTGGAGGAGGGCAAGCTGCGCGGCCTGGACACCTACCTCTCCTACCGGATCGGCCTGCGCACCTTCTCGGCGGCCGAGTCGCGGGCGGCGATCGGCGTACCGGACGCGTACCACCTGCCGCCGGTGCCGGGCGTCGGCTACCTCAAGTTCGGCGAGGACGTGATGGACCGGTTCAAGGCCGCGTACGTCTCGGGGCCCTACCGGGCGCCGGGGCAGCAGCGGTCGACCGGCGGCCGGCGGGTGAACACCCGGCCGGTGGAGTTCACCTCGGCCTTCGTGGACCTGCCGCCGGCCCCCGTGGAGGAGGAGGCGCCGCAGGTCCAGGAGCAGGACGACGCACTGGTGGACACCGTGCTGGACGTCTTCGTCCAGCGGATGTCCGGCCAGGGCCCGGCCGCCCACCAGGTGTGGCTGCCGCCGCTGGACGAGGCGCCGAGCCTGGACCACCTGCTGCCGCCGCTGCAGGTCGTCCCCGAACGCGGACTCACCGCGCCCGGCTACCCGGGCGGGCGGCTGCGCGCGCCGATCGGCATCGTGGACAAGCCGCGCGAGCAGAAGACCGACATCCTGGAGGTCGACTTCTCCGGGGCGGCCGGCCACGGCCTGGTGGTCGGCGGCCCGCGCTCGGGCAAGTCGACCGTGCTGCGCGGCATGACGGCGGCCTTCGGCCTCACCCACACCCCGCGCGAGGTGCAGTTCTACCTGCTGGACTTCGGCGCGGGCAGCTTCCAGTCGCTGCTCGGGCTGCCGCACGTCGGCGGGGTGGCGGGCCGGCTGGACGTGGACAAGGTCCGCCGGATGGTCTCCGAGGTGCACGCGGTGCTGAACCGGCGCGAGGAGCTGTTCCGGGCGACCGGGATCGACACCATCGCGACCTACCGGGCCCGCCGGGCCGCCGGGCAGCTGCCCGACGAGGCCTTCGGCGACGTCTTCCTGGTGATCGACGGCTGGAACACCTTCAAGCAGGAGTTCGAGGGGCTGGAACCGGTGATCGGCGACATCGCCCAGCGCGGCCTCGGCTACGGCGTCCACCTGGTGATCAGCGCCGCCCGGTACGCGGAGGTCCGCCCCGCGCTCAAGGACCTGCTGCAGAACCGCATCGAGCTCAGGCTCGGCGACGCGATGGAGTCCGAGGTCGACCGCCGGGTGGCGCAGAACGTCCCGCCGCTGGCCGGGCGCGGGATCACCGCGGAGCGGCTGCACTTCCTGAGCGGCCTGCCGCGACTGGACGGCTCCCCCTCGGTGGACGACCTCCAGGACGGCGTGGCCGGGCTGGTCGCCGCGGTCGACGGGGCCTGGACCGGCCCGCGCGCCCCGCAGGTGCGGATGCTGCCGGCCGTCCTGGACGGGACCTCGCTGCCGAAGGGCTTCGAGCACCCGGAGCGCGGCGTCTGCTTCGGCGTGGACGAGGCCGAGCTGGCGCCGGTGTTCGTCAACTTCGAGACCGACCCGCTGTTCATCGTGTTCGGCGACACCGAGTCCGGGAAGTCCGCGCTGCTGCGGATGCTGATCAAGCAGATCACCGAGCGCTACACCCCGGACCAGGCGGGCATCGTGGTCGGCGACTACCGGCGCGCCCTGCTGGGCACCGTCCCGCCGGAGTTCCTGGTGGAGTACGCGGCCGCGCAGCCGGCCATGACCGCCATCGTGGACATGCTGCGCGGGGCCTGCGCCCGCCGCCTGCCCGGCCCGGACGTGACCGCCGAACAGCTGCGCAACCGCAGCTGGTACACCGGCAAGGACATGTTCGTGATCGTCGACGACTACGAGCTGGTCGCCACCGGCTCGGGCAACCCGCTGGCACCGCTGGCCGAGTTCCTGCCGTTCGCCCGGGACATCGGCCTGCGGGTGATCGTGGCCCGCAGCGCGGGCGGCGCCGGGCGCTCGCTGTACGAGCCGGTGATGCAGCGGATGCGCGAGCTGGGCGGGCAGGGCGTCATCCTGTCCGGCAACCGGGACGAGGGCGCGCTGCTGGGGACGGTCAAGCCGCAGGCGCTGCCGCCGGGCCGCGGGGTGTTCGTGTCACGCCGTGCGACCAACGGGCAGATGGTCCAGACGGGCTGGCTGCCGGTGCAGTGACCGGGCGCGGCCACGGGCCGCCCGCTACGGACAGTGAGTGAAGGGGTCGGACTCCGCGGAGTCCGACCCCTTCCGCGTCCCAGGTGCTGAAACGTTACCTAGATCTTTCCGGGCCGGGGCTGCGGTTCCCGTACCCACCTGGGCAGTTGCCGAACGGCGGGGTCACACCTGGCGTGTCGCCGTACGACCGAGTCGCGGCCTTTGAATGGTGGCCCGCAACACACCGTTCACCTTTGATTCATGCCTGATGTTGCCAAAGTAACAAGTCGGACAAACAGCGCCATGACCCTAAGTGATCATCGGATCGCATGCTTATGCCGTTCACCGCAACGGATTCCGAAGCAGTTCCGGCGTTGACGCAATCAATACGCCCAAGGTTCCATGGCGGCCCGGGAGCGACCGGACCAGACCCGAGCAACGAGCCAGCGGAGGCGATACCGCTCCCGTCCCAGGACCGAACAGAGCCGATCGGAATCCACATGACCGACACGCTTCGCCCGCCACAGAACGTAGCCGCCACGGCGGACGGCGCGGCCGCACCCCAGCAGCTCAAGCGCTCGATCGGCGTCGTGGGCGGCACCCTGCTCACGCTGTCCTGCGTCACCCCCGCGTCGACGCTCTTCGTGATCGTGCCGGAACTGTTCTCCAGCATCGGCAGCGCCACCGCGCTGGCGATCGCCATCGGCTCCGTCCTCTGCGTCGCGGTCGCGTTCTGCTACTCCGAACTCGGCACCCTGATCCCCAGCGCCGGCGGCGAGTACGCGATGGTCGGCACCCTGGCCGGACGGCTCGCGGGCTGGCTGGTCTTCATCCAGTCGCTCATCGTGGTGATGATCGTCCCCTCGGTCATCGCCCTCGGCACCGCCGACTACCTGGCGCCCGTCCTGCACGTCGACAAGCCGATCGCCGGCGCCGCCGTGATGCTCGCCGCCACCCTGGCCGGCCTGCTCGACCTGCGCGCCAACGCCTGGATCACCGGCATCTTCCTGGTCCTGGAGGTCATCGCGGCCGGCGTGGTCTCGGTGCTCGGCTTCTCCCACGCCAACGCGGCCCACCCCAGCCTGCTGCACGGCCTGGTCTCCACCGACGGCGGCGCCGCCAGCCCCGTCGGCATCGGCGCCATCATCGGCGCGCTCGGCATCGCGCTGTTCGCCACCCAGGGCTTCTCCACCGCCGTCTACCTCTCCGAGGAGCTGGAGAACCCCCGCCGCACGGTCTCCCGCACCGTGCTGTGGACCCTCGGCCTCTCCAGCGCCATCATCCTGATCCCGGTCGCCGCCATCACCCTGGGCGCCCCCGACCTGCAGACCCTGACCTCCGGCGACATCTCCGGCATGGTCACCGCCTGGAGCAACTCCGCCGTCGGCACCTTCATCAGCCTCTGCATCGCGCTGGCGATCATCAACGCCGGCATCGTCATGGTCATCCAGAACTCCCGGGTGCTGTTCGCCTCCGCCCGCGACAAGGCCTGGCCCGAGCCCGTCAACAAGGCCTTCGGCACCCTCGGCCGCTTCGGCTCCCCCTGGATCGCCACCCTCGCGGTCGGCCTGCCCGGCGCCGCGCTCTGCTTCGTCAAGGGCGAACTCCTCAGCAACATCACCGGCGTCGCCGTCACCGCGATGTACCTGCTGGTCGCCATCGCCTCGCTGCTCTCCCGCCGCGGCCACCACAAGCACGCCGCCGCCTGGCGGATGCCGCTGTGGCCCGCCGTCCCGGCGCTGCTGATCGTCGTCCTGGTGTACGTGATGACCCAGCTGGACGCCGAACCCCTGCTGTGGACCGGCGGCATCACCGCCGCCGCCACCCTCTACTGGCTGTTCTACCTGCGCCCCCGGCAGGACACCCGCTGGGTGATCAGCCTCCCCGAGGACCAGCAGGGCTGACCCCCGATCCCCCACCCCTCCCCCACGCGGCGGGGGGCCCGGCCCCCCCCCCGCCCCCGGGCCCCCCCCCGCCCCCCCCCCCCCGCCCCGCCGCCCGGGGCCGCGCCGGGCCGCTACTTCCTCAGCTTCCAGACCGGGGCGGCGGCGATCGTCTGCATCTGGTCGTCGGTCAGCACCGGGGTCTTGCGGGTCGCCGGGCTCGTCTGGGTGCCGCTGTTGAACGAGCTGATCACCACCCGCAGGCCGTCCGGGTGCAGGGTGTCGACGGTCCACATGCCCACGCCCGGCTTGTCGCTCCCCTTGCGGACGACCACCTTGGTGCCGTCCGGCAGCGTGCTGGCGTCGCCGAACAACGAGTCCCCCCGGTCACCGCTCCAGTCCTGCACGTTGAGCTGCACCATGGACTTGCCCTTGCCGTCGTTCAGCACGAAGTTGGCGTAGCCGGGGCCGTCGCCGCCGGGCTCCGTCTCGGTCAGTCCGCTCGGCAGCAGTCCGGCGACGGTCGTCAGGATCTCCTTCGCGCTGTACTCCTT
>NZ_JBHZCY010000168.1:0-17754 GCF_042786665.1 Kitasatospora sp. NPDC059146
ACCTGGTCGCCGCCAAGCGGGCCGAACCCGG
Organism: Kitasatospora sp. NPDC059146; assembly: GCF_042786665.1. NCBI lineage: Bacteria > Bacillati > Actinomycetota > Actinomycetes > Kitasatosporales > Streptomycetaceae > Kitasatospora > Kitasatospora sp. NPDC059146. Next base: position 32 of record NZ_JBHZCY010000168.1, read on the forward strand.
GGACGACCTCACCACCGACCTGATAGCCGTCCGCGAGGCCGGGGACGGGCTCAGCGAGGCCGAACTCGTCGGCACCCTGCTGCTGATGCTGGTGGCCGGGCACGAGACCACGCTCAACCTGATCACCAACGCCGTCCGGGCCCTGCTCGCCCACCCCGACCAGCTGCGACTGGTGCTGGACGGCGCGCAGCCGTGGTCCGCGGTGGTGGAGGAGACGCTGCGCCACGACTCGCCGGTCGGCCAGTTCCCGCTGCGCTACGCGAGCGAGGACATCGAGGTCGGCGACGTGGTGATCCGCCGCGGCGAGGCCCTGCTCGCCTCGTACGCCGCGGCCGGGCGCGACGCCGGGCACTACCCGGACGCCGACCGCTTCGACCTCACCCGGCAGCCCGCCCGGCACCTGTCGCTCGGACACGGCCCGCACTTCTGCCTCGGCTCGGGGCTGGCCCGGCTGGAGGCGGAGACGGCGCTGCGGCACCTGTTCGCCCGGTTCCCGGCGCTGGCCCTGGCGGAGGGCGAACGGCCGGAGCCGATCGGCTCGTTCGTGAGCAACAGCGTACGGACGCTGCGGGTGACGGTCCGGGGGACGGGCGCGTGATGCGAGCCGCCGGAACGGGCGACAGGGGTGACGGTTGCCGCCACCCGGTTACCTGAGGGCGGCCCGGTCGTTCGGCAGGGCATGAAGAAACTCGCCACCCTCGCCGCCCTCACCATGGCGGGCCTCGCCCTCGCCGCCCCGGCGGCCTCCGCCACCAGCCAGGTCGCCAGCTCGCCGGACGCCACCGGCGGCCTCACCGACGGCCTCACCCTCTCCCCCGCCGACCTCGCCCTGCAGACCGCGGGCAAGCTCCCGGTGGTCGGGCACACGGCCGACGAGGTGGAGGCCATCGGCACCAACCAGATGTCCCACCCGGGGCTCAGCGGGCAGATCGGCTGACCCACCCGCCGCCACGGGCCGCCCACCGCACCGGGCCGCCCGGACGTGCGGTGGAGCGGGCGGCCGACCGACCCCCGTCCGGTCCGCCGCCCGCTCCTGTCTGCTGCCCGCCCCCGGGGCTCAGCCCGTGAACAGGCCGTTGAGCTCCGGGTAGGTCAGCCCGCCGTCCAGGGCGGCGTACGTACCACTCCCGTACACCTCTTCGGCCGCCCGGCGGACCGCCGCGTAGGCCACCTTGGCCAGGCCCGGGCCCAGGCTGATCCGGGCCACGCCCAGCTTCGCCAGCTCGGCGACCGTGGGTGCGCCCGGCGCCGCCAGCACGTTCAGCGGGGCCGGGACGGCCGCGACCAGGGCGGCGACGGTCTCCGGGTCGGCGACGCCGGGGACGAACACGCCGTCCGCGCCCGCCTCGACGTACGCCCGCAGCCGGCGGACCGCCTCGTCCAGCCGGCCCTCCGGCTCGCCCAGGCCGTGCAGGAACACGTCGGTCCGGGCGTTCAGGAACAGCGGGACGCCGGCCGCGTCGGCCGCCGCCCGGGCCGCCGCGACCCGCTCCGCGGCCTGCTCCGGGGTGTGGTCCGCGTCCTCCAGGTTCACCCCGACCGCGCCGGTGGCGAGCAGCGCGGTGACGGTCGCGCCGACCCCGGCCGCGGTGTCCGCGTAGCCGCTCTCCAGGTCCGCGGTGACCGGCAGGTCGACCGAGCGGACCACCTCGGCGGTACGGGCCAGCACCTGGTCGCGGTCGGCGCCGCCGCCGTCCGGGCTGCCGAGCGACCAGGACACGCTGGCGCTGGCCGTCGCCAGCGCCCGCGCCCCGGCGCCGGCCACCAGCCGGGCGCTCGCCGCGTCCCACACGTTGGCCAGCACCAGCGGCTCGCCCGGGCGGTGCAGCTCCCGGAGCAGCCGGGCCTTCTCCTGCTGGGTGGTCATCGCGGCCCCGCTCACTTCGCGGCCGGGCTCATGCGGGTGGACACGCCGATCCGGTTCCAGGCGTTGATGGTGGCGATCAGCGCGATCAGCTGGGCCAGTTCGGCCTGCTCGAAGTGCGCGGCGGCCTCGGCGTACACGGCGTCCGGCACGTGCCCCTGGGTGAGCAGGGTGACCGACTCGGTGAGGGCGAGGGCGGCCCGCTCACGGGCGGTGAACCACGGGGTCTCGCGCCAGGCGGGGAGGGAGACCAGGCGGTGGTCCTGCTCGCCGTTCTTGCGGGCGTCGGTGGCGTGCATGTCGATGCAGAAGGCGCAGCCGTTGATCATCGAGGCGTGCACCTTGACCAGCTCGGCGAGGACCGGGTCCAGGCCCTGCCGGGAGGCCCGGTCCACGGCGATCATGGCCTGGTAGAACTCGGGGGCGAGCCGCCCCAGCTGCAGGCGCAGCTCGGGGGCGGGCACGGCGTCGGTCTGGTGGGTCTCGGTCTCGTTCGTCGTCACGGTCGCCAGCCTAGGAGCCGACTGGCCCGTCCCACTGGTGCATTCGCCGCTCGGATCCTTGGGCCACTTCCGGCGCACGAACGGGCGTGCGAGGATCGCTGGTGGATCTTCGGATCCTCGGACCTCCGGATCCTCGCACCTTCCGAGCGGATCGGACCAGGGGGCGGGACCGGCGGATCGGACCGGCAGATCGGACCAGCGGATCGGACCAGGGGGACGGGACCGTGTGCACGGCGTTCATCAGCATCGAACCGGAGGCAGCGGTACCGGTGCTGCTGCTCTCCGTCCGGGACGAGTACCTCGGCCGCGCCTGGCTGCCGCCGGACCACCACTGGCCGCAGCGGCCCGAACTGCTCGGCGGACTGGACCTCGCGGCCGGCGGCACCTGGCTGGCCGTCGACCCCACCCGGCGCACCGCCGCCTGCCTGCTGAACGGCTTCGGCCCGCTCGCCCCCGCCGACAGCAGGCTCAGCCGCGGCGAACTCCCGCTCACCGCCGTCCGCGAGGGCGGGATCGGCCACCTCGACCTGACGCCGTACGACCCCTTCCACCTCGTCCAGGTCCGCCCCGACGGCGCCCGGGTCGCCAGTTGGGGCGGCGGCCGGCTCACCGAGCACGAACTGCCCACCGGGCTCAGCGTGGTGCTCAACGACGGGCTGGAGGGGATGGCGGCCAACCGCACCGCCTCCGAGCGGATCCGCTCGCTGATGGCCGCCCGCGCGGACCACTTCCGGGCCCGGTTCCGCGCCGAGCCCCGGCCGAGCCCCACCGCCGACGGCCCGACCGAGCGGGCCTGGGGCGGCTGGCTGCCGGTCGTCACCGGCGACGGGCTGGCGCCGGACGAGGACGCCGCGCTGATCCAGCGCCGGGACTTCGGCGACGGGCGGATCTGGGGCTCCTCCTCGATCTCCCTGCTGGCACTCGGGCCGGACCTGCTGCGCTACGACTTCGCGACCGCCCCGGTGCCCGCCGACGGGTCGGGGTGGCGGCGGGTGGAGGCCTGACCGGGACGGACGTGCGTCCAGGTCGTACGTCCGACCGACACGGACGTCCGAGACGGACGTACGTCCCGGCCGGCCGCCCGCGAGCGATCCGGACGTCCGAGACGGACGTACGTCCGGACCGGGTCCCGGAAAAGGACTTGAAGCTGACGCTGCGGGAGGCTGCATCGTAGGGCTCCGTCGACCCCTCGCCCCCGTAGGAGGCGCCCGATGGACCGCCCGCCCCGCACGCCCCGCCGGTCCGCCCTGCTGGCCGTCGCCCTGCCGCTGCTGGGCGTCCCGCTCGCCGCGACCGCCGGTCTGCTGCTCGGCGCCGCCGTGCACCGGAGCGTGCCGTTCGGCAGTCTGCTGGGCGCCCTGGCCGGCGCGCTGTTCGGCTGAGTCCGGGCCCGGTGACGCCCGGACATACGCTCGATGAACTTCTGGGAGCGGGCCTGCCAGGCGTCTACATGCCCGTAGTAGCTTCGCGGTGGCCACCGGGATCGGGCGGCCGCAGACCCCCGAGCGAAGGTGCGCGATGTCCACCCTGACCTACCCGGAAGCGATAGGCGTCGGCCTGCTGCAGGGTGTGACGGAACTCTTTCCGGTCTCCAGCCTGGGCCACAGCATCCTGCTTCCGGCCGTGCTCGGCGGGAAGATCCAGCAGGACCTCGACATGACCGCCGACGGCTCCCCCTACCTCGCCGCGCTGGTCGCCCTGCACCTGGCCACCGCGCTCGCCCTGGTGGTGTTCTTCCGGCGGGACTGGGTCCGGGTGGTCAGCGGCCTGGTCAGCTCGATCCGGCACCGCCGGGTGCAGACCCGGGACGAGAAGCTCACCTGGCTGCTCATCATCTCCACCATCCCGGTCGGCGTGGCCGGACTCGTGCTGGAGAAGGCCCTGCGGCACGCCCTCGGCAAGCCGCTGCCCGCCGCGGTATTCCTCGCCCTCAACGGCCTGGTGCTGCTCGGCGCCGAACGGCTCAAGCGCGGCGGCAGCGGCCGCCGCCGGGCCGGGTACGCCGCCCCCGTCGACGAGCCCGGCCTCGACCCGGCGACCGCCTCCGACGTCCGGCTGACCAGGCTCGGCTACGGCCAGGGCGCCTGGATCGGCGCCGCCCAGATCCTCGCGCTGTTCCCCGGCATCAGCCGCTCCGGCGTCACCATGAGCGCCGGCATCCTGCGCGGGCTGCACCACGAGGACGCCGCCCGGTTCTCCTTCCTGCTCGCCACCCCGGTCATCCTGGCCGCCTCGGTGCTGAAGGTGCCCGAGCTGTTCAAGCCGGAGAACTCCTCCGTGCTCGGCCCGGTCGCGGCCGGCAGCGTCGCCGCCTTCGTGGCCGGCTACATCTCGGTGCGCTTCCTCACCAAGTACTTCGAGACCCGCAGCCTGACCCCGTTCGCGGTGTACTGCTTCCTGGCCGGCCTCGGCAGCGCGATCTACCTCTCGGTCTGAGCCCCCTCCCGCGGCTCCGACAGCCCACAGTCGGCCCCGCCGGAAATCCCGCGCGCCGAACGGCCGCCTCGGCGACCATGTCACCGGCAGGACAGGCGACTTCGCGAGAGGTGGAACGGTGGCAGGAACGGCGGCAGGACAGGTGCGCAGGGTGGCCGAGGGCAGGGCGGCGGTCGTCACGGGCGGCTCGCGGGGCATCGGACGGGCGATCGTCGAGCGGCTGGCGCGCGAGGGCGCGGACGTCGTCCTCGGCTACGCCACCGACCGGGCGGCCGCCGAGGCGGTGGTCGACGCGGTGGCGGCGGGCGGCGGACGCGCCTGGGCCGTACCGGCCGACCTCGCCGAACCGGGCGCCGCCGAGCGGCTGATGGCCACGGCCGAGGAGCGGCTCGGCGGGCTGGACATCCTGGTGAACAACGCCGCGCGGTCCTTCACCCCCACCCCGCTCGCGGACCTCGACGACACGGCCTTCGACGCCGTCCTGGCCGTCAACACCCGCGCCGTGTTCGCCACCGTCCGCTACGCGGCCCGCCGGATGCGCGACGGCGGACGGATCGTCAACATCTCCAGCGTGAACACCGTGCGCCCCGTCCCCGGCATCGCCGCGTACGCCGCCAGCAAGGGCGCCGTCGAACAGCTCACCGCCGTCGCCGCGGCCGAACTCGGCCCGCGCGGCATCACCGTCAACACCGTCTCCCCCGGCGCCACCGACACCGACCTGCTGCGTGCCGCCAACCCGCCCGAGGCGCTCGACCGGGTCGCGGGCCTGACCCCGCTGCGCCGGCTCGGACAGCCCGAGGACATCGCCGACGTGGTCGCCTTCCTGGCCGGGCCGGACGCCCGCTGGGTCACCGGGCAGAACCTCCGGGCCACCGGCGGCCTGGGCTGACCGACGGCGCACCGACGGCGCACCGACGACAACCCGCGGGCCGTACGGCGAACTGCCGTACGGCCCGCGGGCGTTCTACCCGGTGAGCCCCAGGGCGGCCAGCCGGTCCGGGTCGGTGAGGACGTCCAGTCCGGTGATCCGGCCGCGGTGGATCGTGAAGGACATGACCGACAGCGGGCGGCCCCCGGCGAAGGACACCACGCCGGGCGAGCCGTTGACCAGCACCAGGCGCCCGTCGGCGGCGAACCGGGCGAAGGCGATCGCCTGGGCGGCGACCTCGGCCGCGCCCCGGCGCAGCACGCTCGGCACCAGCGGGCCGCCGTCGGACCGGGCGACCACCTCCGGGTCCAGCACCGTCAGCAGGGCGTCGAAGTCCCCGCCCCGGGCGGCGGCCAGGAAGGCCTCCACCACCGTGCGCTTGAGCCCGTCGTCGGTGTCGCCGGCCGGGGTGGCGCCCTGCACCCGGCGGCGGGCGCGGCTGGCCAGTTGGCGGGTCGAGGCGGCGGTCCGGCCGAGCACCTCGGCGATCCCGTCGAAGGGCACGTCGAACAGGTCGTGCAGCACGAAGGCCACCCGCTCCGCCGGGGAGAGCGTCTCCAGCACCACCATCAGCGCGATCCCCACCGAGTCCGCGACCAGGATCCCGTGCACCGGGTCCAGCGCCGCCGACCCGCTCACCACCGGATCCGGCAGCCGCACCCGCCCCTCCTGCTGCTCGGGCAGCGGGTCCTCCCGCCGGGAGGCCCGGGAGCGCAGCTGGTCCAGACAGATCCGGCCGACCACCGTGGTCAGCCAGGCCCCGAGGTTGCGCAGCTCGCCCGTGTCACCGCGGCTCAGCCTGAACCACGCCTCCTGGACGGCGTCCTCCGCCTCGGCGACCGAGCCCAGCATCCGGTAGGCCACGGACCGCAGTTGGGGCCGCTCCGCCTCGAACCGCGCGGCCAGCAGCTCCGCTCCGGAGTTCTCCTCGCCCATCTGTCACATCCTCGTCTCGGCACCCGTCGGATCGATGACGGACACCGACCGCCCACCCCGACGGTCCCACCGGCCCGACCGGCCCCACCAGCCCCGACGACCCCACCCGATTCTGCCGAACCCGAGGGAGGACGGCCACCGCTTCGAGCACATCGGCACCCGCCGCGACAGGCGAGAATGGGGCCCGTGAACGGCTCCTGGACCGCCTTCGGCGGCGATCTGCATCTGGACCTCACCGGGCGGCGCGCTGCCGGCGCCGGGCTGCGGGCGGCGCTGGAGGACGCGCTGCGCGAGGCAGTGCAGGACGGGCGGCTGGCGCCCGGGACGCGGCTGCCGTCCTCGCGGGCGCTCGGGGAGGACCTCGGGATCGCCCGCAACACGGTGGTCGAGGCGTACGGGCAGCTCGCCGCCGAGGGGTGGCTCAGCTCGCGGCAGGGGTCCGGCACCACCGTCGCGCGGCGGGCCGTGCCGGTGCGGGGCACGCGGTCCGCGCCCGCCGGGGGGCGGCGGCCGAGCGTCCGGCACGACCTGATGTCCGGGCGGCCCGACCTCTCGCTGTTCCCCCGCAACGCCTGGCTGGCCGCGGCCCGCCGGGCCCTCGCCACCGCACCGCACGACGCGTTCGGCTACGGCAGCCCGCTGGGCCGGATCGAACTGCGCGAGGCGCTGACCGACTACCTGGCCCGGGTCCGCGGGGTCCGCACCGACCCGGACCACCTGCTCGTGTGCAGCGGCTTCCAGCAGGGCCTGGGGCTGCTGTGCGCGGCGTTGAAGGAGCGCGGGGCCCGTTCGCTCGCGGTGGAGGCGTACGGGCTGCCGCCGCAGCACGCCGTGGTGCGGGCCGCCGGGCTGGCGACCGTCCCGCTGCCGCTGGACTGCGAGGGCGCGCTGGTCGACCGGCTGGACGCCGGCCCCGCCGCCGCCCTGCTCACCCCCGCCCACCAGTTCCCGACCGGCGCGCCGCTGTCCGCCGACCGGCGGGCGGCCGCGGTGCGGTGGGCGCGCGAGCAGGACCGGTACGTGATCGAGGACGACTACGACGGCGAGTTCCGCTACGACCGGCAGCCGCTCGGCGCGATGCAGGCCCTCGACCCGGAGCGGGTGGTGTACGCGGGCACCGCCGCCAAGAGCCTGGCCCCGGGCCTGCGGCTGGCCTGGCTGGCCCTGCCGGACGCGCTGGTCGAACCGGTCGCCCGGTCGAAGGTGCTCGCGGACACGATGTCCCCGGTGCTGGACCAGCTGACCCTGGCCGAGCTGATCACCTCGGGGACGTACGACCGGCACGTGCGGCGCTGCCGGCTGCACTACCGGCGCCGCCGGGACCGGCTGGTCGCCGCGCTCGCCGAGCACGCCCCGCAGGTCGAGATCACCGGCATCGCGGCCGGACTGCACGCCGTCCTGCAACTCCCGCCCGGCGCGACGCCGGAGGCGGAGCTGCTGGCCCGCGCCGAGGCCGCCGGACTGGCCCTCAGCGGCCTCGACCGGCACCGCGCCGACCCGGCGACGCCGGGGGCGGAGCAGGAGACCGGGCCCGCGCTGGTGATCGGCTACGGGTCCCCGCCGGAGCACGCCTTCCCGGCGGCCCTGGAGGCCCTCTGTCGAGTGCTCCGCGACGCCTGACCGCGCCGGGCGGTCGGACGGGCGCCCGCCTCCGACGGGGGCGGAGACGGACGCCCGGCAGGTGGGGTCACCTACTTGTTGCGGGTGCCCAGTTCGAACAGCAGGATGATGAACCCGGCGAAGAGGTGGCAGCCCACGGTGTAGATCACCAGGCGGTGGTAGACCCGCTTGTTGGCCCACTTGCCGGCGTCGACGGTCTTCGGGCCGGCGGCGGTGTCGGGGGCACCGACGGCACCGGTGGTGGCGGCGGCGGTGTCGGCGGTGGTGGGATCGGCCATGGTGATCTCCTCCGAGGTGTTCTGACGGCTGGTCAGTGGCTCGCGGCGGGGCCGCCGCCGAGGCAGAGTTCGCCGCCGGGGCTCTGCAACAGGGTGTGGACGAAGAGCAGTTCGACGCCGGTGCCGGATGCGGCGGCGATGCAGTGCGGGGTGAGCGAGTCGTAGTGCGCGGAGTCGCCGGGGGCGAGGTGGTGGACGCGGTCGCCGAGGGTGACCCGCAGTTCCCCGCGCAGGACGTACAGCCACTCCTCGCCGGGGTGGACCCGGACCACCTCGTCCTGGACGCCCGGCGGGACGAACACCCGTAGGGCCTGCATGGCGCGGCCGGGGGCGCCGGCCCGGCGGTAGCCCCAGCCGCCGGCCCGGCCGGGCTCGATGGCGCCGCCGCGGACCACCGGGTCCGGTTCGACCAGGGCCTCGCCGAGCAGCCCGGAGACCGAGGTGCCGTAGGCGCGGGCCAGGCCGAGCAGGACGGGCAGCGAGGGCTGGCGGCGGCCGGTCTCCAGCCGGGACAGATAGGCTGGGGAGAGGCCGATCCGGCCCGCGGCGACCTCCAGGGTGAGGCGGCTGCTGAGCCGGTGCTCGCGGAGGCGGGCGGCGAGGCCGGCGACCTCCTGGTCGTCGAGCCGGCCGTCGTCGGCGGGAGTGCCGGTGGCACCGGTGGTGCTGCTGCTCATGCGTCCAGTGGACACCCGCCCTGCCGCAGGGGCAAGAAACTTGCCTCAGGGGCAAACCGCTCCGAGGGGGCTCACGGCCGGGGGATGTTCCGCAGGTTGCTGCGCGCCAGGTCGACCATCCGCCCGACCCCGCCGGACAGCACCGTCCGCCCGGCGGCCAGCGCGAAGCCCTTCACCTGGGCGGCGGTGATCCGCGGCGGGATGGACAGCGCGTTGGGGTCGGTGACCACGTCCACCAGGGCCGGTCCGGGCCGTTCCAGCGCCTCCGCCAGCACCTCCCGGACCCTGGCCGGCTCGGTGACCCGCTTGGCCGGGATGCCCATCGCCCGGGCGATGCCCGCGTAGTCCACGTCCCCGTTGTCGATCTCGTACTCCGGGTAGCCGGAGACCAGCATCTCCAGCTTGATCATGCCGAGCGCGCCGTTGTTGAGGACCACCGTCTTCACCGGCAGCCGGTGCTTGGCCACCGTGAGCAGTTCGCCGAGCAGCATGCCGATCCCGCCGTCGCCCGCCATCGCGATCACCTGCCGCCCGGGGCAGGCGAGTTGGGCGCCGATCGCGTGCGGGAGGGCGTTCGCCATCGAGCCGTGCAGGAAGGAGCCGATCACCCGGCGGCGGCCGTTCGGCCGGAGGTAGCGGGCGGCCCAGACGTTGTTCATCCCGGTGTCCACGGTGAACACCGCGTCCTCGGCGGCGACGTCGTCCAGCACCGAGGCGACGTACTCCGGGTGGATCGGCAGGTGCTTCTCGATGTCCCGGGTGTAGGCGCCGATCACGTCCTCCAGCGACTTGCAGTGCTTGCGCAGCAGGCCGTCCAGGAAGGAGCGGTCCGGCTTCGCCTCCAGCAGCGGCAGGACGGCCCGCAGGGTGGCCGCGACGTCGCCGTGCACGGCCAGCTCCAGGGCGGTGCGCCGGCCCAGCCTGGTCGCGTCGTGGTCGACCTGGACGGTGTGCGCCTGCGGCAGGAAGGAGTCGTACGGGAAGTCGGTGCCGAGCAGCAGCACCAGGTCGGCGGAGTGCAGCGCCTCGTGGCAGGCGCCGTAGCCGAGCAGTCCGCTCATCCCGACGTCGTACGGGTTGTCGAACTGGATCCACTCCTTGCCGCGCAGCGAGTGCCCGACCGGCGCGTGCAGCGCCTCGGCGACCGCCATCACCTCGGCGTGCGCCCCGCGCACCCCGGCACCGCAGAACAGGGTGACCCGGCGGGCCGCGTTCAGCAGCCGGGCCAGCTCCCGCACCTGGGACCAGGGCGGCGCGGCCACCGCCTGCTCGGTGAGGAAGTGGCTGCTGCCGGTCGGCCCGGCGGCGGGCAGGGCGGCGACGTCCCCGGGGAAGGCGAGCACCGAGACGCCGTGCGAACCCAGCGCGTGCTGGATGCCGACCCGCAGCAGCCGGGGCAGCTGGGCGGGGGTGGAGAGCATCTCGCACCAGTTGCTGCAGTCGGTGAACACCCGCTCGGGGTGGGTCTCCTGGAAGAAGCCGGTGCCGATCTGCCCGGACGGGATGTGCGAGGCCAGCGCGAGCACCGGCAGGCCGCTGCGCTGGGCGTCGTACAGGCCCTGGATCAGGTGGGTGTTGCCGGGGCCGCAGGAGCCGGCGCAGACCGCCAGCCGGCCGCTGAGCTCGGCCTCGGCGGCGGCCGCGAAGGCACCGGCCTCCTCGTTGCGCACGTGCACCCAGCCGATGCCGTCCGCCCGGCGGATCGCGTCGACGACCGGGTTGAGGCTGTCCCCGACGACGCCGTAGACCCGCTCCACCCCGGCCTGCCGGAGCACCTCCACCATCTGTTCGGCCACCGTCGCCACGGGCGCACCCCTTCGCCGGGCGCCGGGCTCGGCCGGGCGCCGGTTGTCACCGGACGTGCCCACCCTCCGAGGTGCGGGCCCGCCCCGCATCCGGAGCGGGCCCGAACAGGCGAGCGACCGGCGCGGCTACTCCGCCGCCAGGTGGTCCTGCTGGCCGAGCTTGCCGGCCACCAGGCCCGCCTGGGGCTGGCGGCGGGCCGGCTCGCGCCCCGGGGGCTGGGCGCAGCGCTCCTGGGCGGGCGGGACGGTGGTGGGCAGGGTGACCGGGGTGCCGGCCTTGACCTGGACCGTCTCGCCGTCGTGCCGCAGGTGGATCACCTCGCCGCGGCGCAGGGTGTAGGTGGTGCCCTCGTGGGTGATCCGGACGCCGAGCAGGTGGCCGCGGACCAGCAGCGAGAAGCTCAGCCGCATCAGCCCGGAGGGCAGCCGGGGCCGGAAGTCCAGCGTCTCCCCGTGGTCGCGCAGCCCGCCGAAGCCGGCCACCAGGGCGATGCAGGCCCCGGCGAGCGAGGCCATGTGCAGGCCGTCGCGGGTGTTGCCGCCGAGGTCGTGGAGGTCCATCAGGGCGGCCTCGGCGGTGTAGTCGTAGGCGAGGTCGAGCTGCCCGACCTCGGCGGCGATCACGGCCTGGGTGCAGGCGGAGAGCGAGGAGTCCCGGACGGTGAGCCGCTCGTAGTAGGCGAAGTTGCGGGCCTTCTGCTCGTCGGTGAAGGCGTCGCCGCGGACCTGCATGGCGAGCACCAGGTCGGCCTGCTTGACCACCTGCTTGCGGTACAGGTCGAAGTACGGGTAGTGCAGCAGCAGCGGGTACTTCTCCGGCGGGGTGCCCTCGAAGTCCCAGACCTGGTGGTGGGTGAAGCCGTCGGCCTGGGGGTGGACGCCGAGGTCCGCGTCGTACGGGACGTACATCGCGGCGGCGGCGTCGCGCCAGGCGGCGGTCTCCTCGGTGTCCACGCCGAGCGCGTCGGCCTCGCGCGGGTGGCGGACGGCGGCCTCGGCGGCGGCGCGCAGGTTCGTCTGCGCCATCAGGTTGGTGTAGACGTTGTTGTCGGCGACGGCGCTGTACTCGTCGGGGCCGGTGACGCCCTCGATCCGGAACCGGCCGGCGCTGTCGTGGTGGCCGAGCGAGCGCCACATCCGGGCGGTCTCCACCAGGAGTTCGAGGCCGTACTCGCGCTCGAACTCCGCGTCCCCGGTGGCCCGGACGTAGCGGGCCACGGCGGCGGCGATGTCGGCGCCGATGTGGAAGGCCGCGGTGCCGGCCGGCCAGTACCCGGAGCACTCCTCGCCGCGGATCGTCCGCCAGGGGAACACGGCGCCGGCCAGGCCGAGTTGGGCGGCGCGTTCGCGGGCCAGCGGGAGCGTGGTGTGCCGCCAGCGCAGGGCCTGGTTGACGGCGCCGGGCAGGCAGTAGGTGAGCACCGGCAGGACGAAGGTCTCGGTGTCCCAGAAGCTGTGCCCGTCGTAGCCCGGGCCGGTCAACCCCTTGGCGGGGATGGCGCGTTCCTCGCTGCGGGCGCCGGCCTGGAGGACGTGGAAGACGGCGAACCGGACGGCCTGCTGGAGTTCGACGTCGCCCTCGATCTCGACGTCGCTGGTCTCCCAGAACTCCCTGAGGTAGTCGGCCTGTTCGGCGACCAGGCCGTCCCAGCCGGTGTACCGGGCGGCGTTCAGCGCGGCCTCGACCTGGTCCCGGACGGCGGGCAGCGAGCGGGTGCCGGACCAGCCGTAGGACATGAACTTGACCAGCCGCAGCCGCTGTCCGGGGGCGAGCACGGTGGTGACGCTGATCCGGCAGTGGTCGGCCTCGGCCTCGGCGACGGTGTCCAGCCGCTCCGGGCCCTCGATGACGTGGTCCATCCCGGCGGCGACCCGGATGCCGCTGAACCGGGTGCGGTGCACCAGGACGGCCTTGGTGCCGCTCGCGTGGTGCGCCTCGGCCTGCAGCGGCGCCTCCAGCACGGCGGCGGCCCGCGGGTCCCCCTCGGGACCGCCGGGCAGCTGCTCGTTGGCGACCAGTTCGGACTGGAGCACGATCCGCACCGGCCCGTCCACCGCCTCGACGGTGTACTCCACGGCGGCGATGGCCCGTTGGGTGAGCGAGACCAGCCGGGAGGAGCGCACCCGGATGGTCCGCCCGGCCGGGGAGGTCCATTCGCACTCGCGGTGCAGCAGTCCCTCGCGGAAGTCCAACCAGCGGGTGTGGCCGACCAGTTCGCCGTAGCGCAGGTCGAAGGGCTCGTCGTCCACCAGCAGCCGGATGATCTTGCCGTTGGTGATGTTGATGACGCTCTGGCTGGACTCCGGGTAGCCGTAGCCGCCCTCGCCGTAGGGCAGCGGCCGCAGTTCGAAGACGCCGTTGAGGTAGGTGCCGGGAAGGCCGTGCGGCTCACCCTCGTCCAGGTTGGCGCGCAGGCCGATGTGGCCGTTGGAGAGCGCGAAGACGGACTCGGCGCGGGCCAACGAGGCCGGGTCCAGGCCGTGTTCGGTGATCTGCCAGGGGTCGATGGCGAAGTTGTCGGCGGGACTCATGACGTCGCCCCCTCGTCGTCCGACAGCAGCTCGGCGAGGTCGTCGACGACCACGGTGGCGCCGTCGCGGCGCAGTTCGGCGGCCTGCCCGGTGCGGTTGACCCCGACCACCGCGCCGAAGCCGCCGGCCCGGCCGGAGGCGACCCCGGCCAGCGCGTCCTCGAAGACGGCGGCGTGCGCGGGCTCGACGCCCAGCTCGCGGGCGGCGTACAGGTAGGTGTCCGGGGCGGGCTTGCCGGGCAGGGACCGCTGCTTGGCGACCACGCCGTCCACGATCACGTCGAAGAGGTCCAGGATGCCCGCCGAGCGCAGCACGTCCCGGCAGTTGGCGCTGGAGGAGACCACCGCGCGGGGCAGTCCCAGCGCGCGCAGCCGGTGCACGTAGGCGACCGAGCCCTCGTACGGGGCGACGCCCTGCTCGCGGATCAGCCGCAGCACGGTGTCGTTCTTGGCCCGGCTGACGCCCTGCACGGTGCGGGTGTTCGGCGGGTCGTCCTCGGTGCCCTCGGGCAGGTCGATGCCCCGGCTCCGCAGGAAGGCCCGGGTGCCGTCCAGGCGCGGGCGGCCGTCCACGTAGGTGTCGTAGTCGGTGACGGCGTCGAAGGGGACGAACGGCCCGCCGGTGCGGGCGGCTTCGGCGCGCAGGAAGGCGTCGAAGGTGTCCTTCCAGGCCGCGGCGTGCACGGTCGCGGTCCGGGTGAGCACCCCGTCGAGGTCGAAGAGGAAAGCGCGGATGTCGTCCGGTAGCCCCAGCATGGGTGCAGTCTGCCCCGGGAACGCGGGGGATGCCGCCCATTCCCGGCGGCGCGTCGCCGGAAGGGCGGCATCCGGTCGCCCACCGCGTCCGGGGGCGGCGGTTACGGCGAGTCCGGCATCTGCGCCTCGGGCGACTGGACGACGGCGAACAGCGCGCCCTGCGGGTCCCTGACCACGGCCATCCGGCCGGACTGCATGTCGAACGGCGGCTGGAGCACCGAACCGCCGGCCTTGACCAGGGCGTCCACCGTGGAGTCGGCGTCGTCCACCGAGAAGTACACCATCCAGTGCGAGGGGGTGCCGGACTCCAGGTACCCGGGGACCGCCTGCATGCCGCCCACCGTGCGGTCGCCGACGTTCAGCGAGTAGTAGCCGTCCATGCCCTGGATGGTGGCCGGGCGCAGTCCGAGGGCCGGCTGGTAGAAGCGGCCGGCCGCCTCGGTGTCGGCGGTGTTCAGCTCGTTCCAGACCAGCGCGCCGGGCTCGTTGACGACGCCCGCGCCGATGAAGTCCATCGCCTGCCAGACCCCGAACACCGCGCCGGTCGGGTCGGCGGCGACCAGCATCCGGCCGACCGTGCCGACGTCCATCGGCGGGTAGACCACCGTGCCGCCGGCCCCGGTGATGGCGGCGCCGGCCGCGTCGGCGTCGTCCGAGGCCAGGTAGGTGGTCCAGCCGACCGGCGGCAGCGGCCGGCCCTCGGGCGCGGACCGCGCCATGATCCCGGCGACCGGGCGGCCGTTGAGGGTGCACACGGCGTAACCGCCGAACTCGGCCGGGCCGAGCTCGCCCTGCCAGCCGAACAGGTCGCGGTAGAAGTCGAGCGCGGCCTGCTGGTCGCTCGCCATCAGGTCGATCCAGCACGGGGTGCCGGGCTGGTACGGATCGGTCACTAGGGGCATCGCTGGGCCTCCCGGAGGCGGTGGTGGCCGGCTGGGGTCGTCGGGCGGGCGGGCCCGGCCCGACCGGTACCGCCGTCCGCGCGGACGGCGGTACGACGGCGGTACACCGCCCACCCTCAGCCCGGCGCCGCGTTCCCGCCACCGGACGGCGCCCTGGTGGGCGACCGGTGGCGGGACGGCGGCCCGGCGGCGGCCGGACGGTGGCCGGGCGGTCACTCCTCGTCGTGGCGCAGGGCGGTGACGAACAGCGGCTGCGCCTTGCCGCTCTGCGCGTAGTCCTTGAGCCGGACCAGCAGTTCGGCCCAGGTGCCGGCCACCATCGGGACGCCCTCCTCGCTGCCCGGCTGCCAGCCGCCGTGCCGGAACAGCAGCCGGGTGCGGCCGGGGTCGCCGGGCCGGTCGGCGAGCTCCCAGCTGATCCAGGTGCCGGCCCAGTGCGGCGGGAAGGCCCCGGTGTTGGCCCACAGCACCCGGTCCCGGTCGGCCCGCTCGCGGCGCAGCCGGAACGGCTCGGGGACCCCGGGGAAGTCGAACAGCAGCACCTCGCCCTCGCGGCCCACCCCGGTGGTCCACCAGCCGGTCAGCCCGTCGTGCGTGTTGAGCGCGGCCAGGACGGCGTCCCGGGAGGCGGCGATGTCGAACTGCATGGCGATCTCGGGCATGGGTCCGCCCTTTCGGTGCCGGCGACCGGTGGGCCCCCCGCTACCGCCACCATGGCACGACCCCCGGGGCCACGCGCTCCGGGGGTCGTGCGGTCGGTCCGGCCGGTCGTCCGGCGGGTGGGATCAGCCGCCGCTGCCGTAGGTGGTGTTGGCGCAGATGTCGTCGTCCGCCGAGCGGGCGTCGTTGGTGACGGTGGTGGGCAGCGGCTGCGCGGGCGTCTGGGCGCCGGGGGTGGCGGCGGCACCGGACGCGCCGGCCCCCATGCCGTTGGCCGCGGCGAAGTCCTGGCCGACGATCAACGAGATGCCGCGGGAGCTGCCGGGCTCCAGGCTGGCGCCCGGGAACAGCGCGGCGAGCTTCTCGGCGTTCGCCTTCTGGCTGGAGCCGTACTCGATGGTGGTGGTCTTGTACTTGGTGCTGGCCGCCTGACCCGCCGTACTGGCCGAGTACTTGGCGCCCTTGAGCAGGTCGGTCGCCTTGCCGGCCAGGCCGTTGACGGCCGTGCCGTTGTAGACCGCGACCTTGACCGAGGCGTTGGAGGCGTCCGCGGCCGCCGCGGCGGAGGTGGCGGCCGCGGTCGGCTGGGGGGCGGCGCTCGGGCTGGCGCCGGCGTCCGGCTGCTGGCCGGTGGCGTTCTGGCCGTCGATGGTCTGGTCGGCCTTGAGGGTCTCCCAGAGCTTGTTGGAGTCCGGCTGGACCAGGTCGATGTTGGCGTCCTGGGTGCGGTAGCGCCAGGGCGCGGTCACGAACTTGAGGTCGTGCATGTCGATGTTCTTCAACGACAGGCCGAAGGAGAGCAGCTTGTCCGCGGAGTCCAGCCCCGGGTCGACGGTCAGCGACTTGGTGGCCGCGTCGGCCAGCGGCAGCAGGTTGGTAGGGCTGAGCCCCTCCTTCTTCATCTTGGTGGCGAGCGAGCTCATGAAGGCCTGCTGGCGCTTCATCCGGCCGATGTCGGAGCCGTCGCCGATACCGTGCCGCAGCCGGACGTAGTCGAGCGCCTGCTGCCCCTGGACGGACTGCTTGCCCTGCGGGAGGACGAGGTTGCCCTTCTTGTGCAGGTTGGGGTTGATGTCGCCCTCGTAGATCGCCTTCGGCAGGCAGACGTCCACGCCGTTGACGGCCTTGGTCATCGCGGAGAAGCCGTTGAAGTCGACCACCATGGTGTGGTCGACCCGGATGCCGGTCACCTTCTCCACCGTGTTCTGGGTGCAGGCCGGGTTGCCGCCGTCGCTGCCGCCGACCGAGAAGGCGGCGTTGAACAGGTCGTTGCCGCCCTTGGTCCACTTGCCGTTGGGGAGCTTGCAGGAGGGGATCGGCACGATCGCGTTGCGCGGGATCGAGATGCCCACGGCGTGCTTGTGGTCGGCGTAGACGTGCAGCAGGATCGTGGTGTCCGAGCGGGCGCCGCCGTCCTCGCCGCCGCCGAGGTCGGAGTTGTTGCCGCCGCGGCTGTCGGAGCCGATCAGCAGCACGTTCACCGGCTTGTTGCCGTCCGCGTCGGCCTTGGCCTCGGGCGGGCGGTCGGTGGCTATCGCGTCGGCGTCGAAGGACTTGATGTTGGCGTTCAGCTTGTAGTAGATCGCGCCGCCGGCGCCCGCGATCAGCACCAGCACGCCGGCCGCGGACCAGGCGACGATCTTCTTCACGTTCTTCTTGGGCTTGGCGCCGCGCCGCGCCGCCGCCCGTCCGCCCGCGCCGCCCGCGCCGCCGGAGGTTCCGGAGCCGCCGTCCGCCCGGCCGCCGCCCTTGCCCTGGGCGGCGCGGGGGGCCCCGGCCCCGCGCCCCGGCCGCCGCCCCGGGCCGCCCCCCCCCCCCCCCGGCCGG
>NZ_JBHZCY010000169.1:0-17671 GCF_042786665.1 Kitasatospora sp. NPDC059146
GGCGCCGCCCTGTCCATCGATGTCGAGGTGGTCGCCCGCGACAAGGAGCAGAAGGGCTTCGTCGTCCAGCCGATCCGCTGGCGGGTCGAGCAGACCTTCGGGATCATGTCCCGGTACCGGCGGCTCCACCGCGACTATGAGGAACTGCCGGACCGGTCACGCTCGATGATCCACTGGGCCATGGTCAACTCCATGACCACCCGCCTGACCGCCAGCCCCGACAGAATCGGGCAATACCTCCGCCCGAAACCCTTCGCGGCAGCCTAAATCGGTATCGAACGCCCTCTAAGAGGAGCTGACAGAACGGCGAGGTGGCCATGGTCGACCGTGCCCGACCGGGCTCGAAGCACCACGTGATCACGGACGGCCACGGCACACCGCCGGCCATCACCCTGACCGGCGGCAACCGCCACGACGTCACCCAGCTGCTGCCACTCTGAAGCCGAGTCGACCCTCGGCCGGAGCGCAGCTCTGCCGCCCGGTCCGGCCGTGACGTCGGGTCAGGAGGCCGTGGTGAGGGCCGTCCACGGCTGCGGGCGGGCCAGGGCGAGACGGGGTTTGGCGTCGGCCCAGTGGCGCACGGCGGTGGCCATCACGGTGGCGGGGTCGGTGACCGGATGGGTGGGGGTGAAGGGCTCCGTCATCGAGGTGTAGCTCTGGAACATCGCGAGCAGCTTGACGGCCTGGGCCTGGAACGGCGAGAGGTGACGGTCCGCCAGGGGCAGGAAGAAGCGGTTCCAGCGTTCCGTCGGGACGAGCGGCGGGCGCTCCACCGGGGCGATCCCGTGGGCGGCGCGGCAGGAGTTGAGGGTGTCGCAGATGACGTCGAGCAGGGCGGAGAGCGTCAGACAGGCCGGGCCTGCCGCGATCACCTCGGTGCGTGGGGTCGGCGGGGGCTCGGCGAGGCCGGCGGCTGCGATCACCCGGGCGACCTGGTCGACGGGGCTGATCTCGGCGTAGCCGTCCGGGTCACCGACCACGACGGCGGCCAGGCCGGACACCAGGGCCTGGAGGATCGTGTACGGCCCCGAGAAGCGGGCGATCCGCCCGTCCCGGCTGCGGCCGACGACCAGCGGCGGGCGGACCACGGTGAGCGGTCCGGGGTGCTCGGCCCGGGCCAGGTCCTCGCAGCGGGCCTTGGACCACTCGTAGCCGTTGCGATAGCCCTCGAACTGCGCGCTGCGAAGGTCGCCGGGGTTGCGGGTGCCGCCGACGTAGGCGGTCGAGACGTGCACCAGGTGGGTGTCCCGGTCGGCCAGGGCGAGCACTGCCCGCAGCGGCTCCACGTTGGCGGCGACGGCCTCCGGACGGGTGAGGGTCCAGCGGGTGGTGGCCGCCGCGTGGACGATCACGTCCCAGTGGCCGGCCAGTTCGGCCGGCGGGGGTTCGGCCCCCATCCGCCAGCGGACCGAGGCCTCGGCGACCGAGGCGTCGACGGTGGCTCGGCGGGCCACCGGCACGGGCGTGTGGCCCGCCGCCCGCAGCAGGCCGGTGACCTCGGTGCCGACCACACCGGTCGCGCCGGTCAGGAGGATTCGCATGGGACGTCCCGGAACGAGGAGGGGATACGAGGGGGGAATCGGGGAAGGTCAGGCGGGGACGAGCACCAGGCAGGCGTTCTGGCCGCCGAAGCCGAAGGAGTTGGAGAGGACCGGCGCCGGTGCGATGCCGCGCGGCACGGAGCGGACCAGGTCCACCAGGTCGGCCTCCGGGCTGGTGCCGAGGTTCGCGATCGGGGGCACCTCGCCCCGGGTCGCGCAGAGCAGGCCGAGCGCTGCCTCCAACGCTCCGGAGCCGCCGATCAGATGGCCCGTCACGCCCTTCATCGCCGTCACGGGCAGGGCCCCGGCGCCGAAGCAGCGCTCGATCGCCCGGGCCTCCGCCCGGTCGTTGAGCACCGTCGAGGTGCCGTGCGCGTTGACGTGGCCGATGTCCGCCGGTGCCAGCCCCGCGTCCGCGATCGCGCGTCGCATGCAGCGGGCCGCCACCTCGCCGTCCTCGATCGGGGCCACGATGTGGAAGGCGTCGCAGTTGTCCGCGTACCCCGCCACCTCGCCCAGGATCGCCGCGCCCCGCGCCAGGGCCGCGTCCCAGCGTTCCAGCACCAGGACGGCGGCCCCCTCGGCCATCACGAAGCCGTCCCGGTCCGCGTCGAACGGGCGGCTGGCCAGGGCCGGTTCGCCGTTGCGCGCCGACATGGCGCGCATCTTCGCGAACGCGCCGACGATCACCGTGGTCACCGGCGCGTCCACGCCCCCCGCCACCGCCGCGTCCAGTTCGCCGTAGCGGATCCGCCGGGCCGCCTCGCCGATCGCGGTGGTGCCGCTGGCGCACGCCGAGGAGTACGTGGTGCAGGCACCCCGGAGGCCGTAGCGCAGGGCCAGGCGGGAGGCCGCGGAGTTCGCCATGGTGCGCGGCACGGTGTGCACCGGCAGGCCGCCGGGGCTGTCCCAGTGGTCCGTGGTCACCTGCTCCATGCTGGCCAGACCGCCCATGCCGGTGCCGATCTGCACGCCCACCCGGTCCGGCGGCGGACCGCCGTCGGTGAGGCCCGCCGCGGCGACGGCGTCGGAGGCCGCGCAGAGCAGCAGGGTCGCGGCCCGGTCGATCTGCCGGGCCTCACGGCGGGTCAGGTACGCCTCGACGTCGAACGGAGGCACCAGCGAGGCGATGGTCACCGAGACGCCCCGCTGCACCAGGAGGTCGACCACCCCGGCGGTGGGCCGGGCCTTGAGCACCGACTCGTAGGCCTCCTGCACGCCGGTGCCCGCCGGAGACTTGACCCCGATCCCGGTGACCGCCACCCGGTGGCCGCCGTCCGGACGCCTGGAACCCCGGTTCGCCGTCACCGGTCCCCCGTCCGGAGCGTGAGGAGGTCGATCGCCTGGCCGACGTCCTCGGCCCGGGTCAGGTCCTCGACCTCGATCCGCAGGGCCAGCGCGCGTTCGAGGCGGGAGCCGATCTCCATCAGCTCCAGGCTGTCGATGCCGTAGTCGGCCGACAGGCTGGTGCGCTCGTGCACCTCCTCCACCTCCGTGCCGAGCACGTCCGAGATCGTCGTCCGGACCATCAGGGCCAGTTCCTCACGCGTGGGCATGTCACTCCTTCCTGAGGGTGCGGGGTTCATCGGGCGGCCACGGCGGTCAGGGCCTCGTCCAGGAGGCCGAGACCTTCGGCGAGCTCGGCCTCGGTGGCCACCAGCGGCGGCAGCAGCCGGATGGTGGTCGGGCGGCCCAGACAGGGTGAGACCAGCAGGCCACGGGCGGCGAGTTCGAGGACCGTCGCGCCCGCGTGGGCGGGCGTATCCAGCTCGACGCCGCGCAGCAGACCCCGCCCCCGCACCTCGCGCACCGTCTCCGGGTGGCGGGCGCGCAGGTGCTCCAGGCCGGAGTCCAGCAGGGCGGAGAGCACCCGGCCGTGCCCGGCCAGGCGGTCCATGGCCGCCAGCGCGGGCGGCAGGGCCGCACAGCTCAGCGGGTGTCCGCCGAAGGTCGCGGAGTGCAGGAACGGATCGGCTTCCAGCGGCGCGTACAGCCGCTCCGAGCTGACCAGTGCCGACAGCGGGACCACGCCGCCGCCGAGCGGCTTGCCCAGCAGCACGCCGTCCACCGGCAGGCCCTCGGCCAGCGCGAGCGAGGGCTCACCGCAGCGGCGCAGGCCGCACTGGATCTCGTCGGCGATCACCATCGCCCCGTGCTCGACCGCATCCGCGCACCACTGGCGCAGCACCTCCACCGGGAGCGGTACCGCACCGTTCTCCCCCTGGACCGGCTCGAACACCAGCGCGGCCACCGGTCCCGCCGCCAGCTCCCGGGCGAAGGCCCGCGCGTCCTGCGGGTCCAGGTGCGCCACCTCCACGGCGCAGCCGCGCAGGCCGACCCGGTAGAGCGGACTGTGCGTCAGGGCCAGGGCGCCGAGCGACTTCCCGTGGAAGCCGCCGCACACCGCGAGCACCCGCTCCCGGCCGGTCGCCAGTCGGGCCAGCTTGACGGCGACCTCCACCGCGTCCGAGCCGTTCAGCCCGAAGTGGACCTTCGGCAGGGCGTGCCCGAGGTGCGCCGCCAACCGGCCGGCCGCGTCGGCGGCCACGGGGTTGGCCAGGCTCCGGGTGGCGGTGGGCATGGCGTCCAGCTGCCGGTGGACGGCGGCGAGTACCTCGGGGTGCCGGTGGCCGAGCAGGGTGACGGCGTACGAGCCGAAGTCCAGCACCCGGCGCCCGTCGGACAGGGTCACCCTGGTGCCTTCGGCGGCCGTCTCGACCGCACCGCGCCCGGCGAAGCCACTGGTCAGCGCGAGCTTCCCGGACAGGTGCCGGCGCACTTGGTCGAACACCTCGGTCGCGGCGGTCGGCGTCATCGGGCCACGCGTCATCGGGCCACCACCGCGACCGGGACGAGCCGGGCGCGCAGTGCGGTCAGCATCTGCTCGGCGTTCTCCCGCAGGGCGTCGGCCGCGATCGGGTTGAGCATCTCCGCGAGCAGCGGGATGCCGATGTCGAAGTCGACACAGAGCTCCACCCGGCTGCCGCCGTCGGCCACCTCCCTGACCGCCCAGTGGCCGGAGAACTCGCCCAGGTCCCCGGTGAGTTGGCGGAAGTCGAACCGCCGGGCCGCCGGGTCGATCACCTCCGCCTCGGTCCACCGCAGCACCGATCCCTCCAGCCGCACCGACCAGGCGGTGGTGCGGTGGCGTTCGTCGGTCCGCTCGACCACCACCACCTCGTCCACGCTCTCCATGCAGTGCTGGTACGACTCCACGTCCACCACCGCCGCCCAGACCAGCTCCGGCGGCGCGGCGATCGGCAGGTCCACCTCAACGTGCGGCACGGGACAACCCCTTCGGTTCAGGGAGGGACGGGGGGACGTGTTCGGCGTGCGGCCCGAGGGCCTTCGCCCTCGCGGCGGTCAGGGCCGGGGGCAGCATCCGGCGCAGCAGGGCCCGCCGCAGCGGATGGAGCTGCGTCATCGCGTACCACTGCTCGACGAGGTCGCAGCCGAGCTCGACCTTCGGCTGGTAGGCGGTCTGGGCGAACCGGATGTGGGTGCATCCCGAGTCGATGGCCAGCCGGATCGCCGCGTGGTGCACGGCGTGGTAGAGCCCGGCGTCGTGGGCGATCCGGTAGTCCAGGCCGATCCGGGCTCCGGTGGCGCCCGTCCCGGCGAACAGGCAGAGGAGGAAGGCCACCAGCCGCTCGCCCTCGAAGCAGGCCACCAGTCGGCGTCCGGCCGAGTGCCCGGTGTGGACGGCGGCCAGGAAGTCGGCGTCCAACACGTCCAGCCGTTGGTCGGCCCGGTCCATCACCTGTCGGTACAGCCCGAGCATCTCCGGCAGCAGGTACGCGAAGTCCTCCAGCACCTCGGTCCGCAGCCCGGGCCAGGCCGCCGCCCGGCGCAGTTTGCTGCGCGCGTTGCGCCGCGCCTTGGCGGGCAGGCGGGTCAGGTAGTCCTCGAACCCTCCCGGGCCCAGGCGGAGTTCGGTGTCCGGGAGGGCGGGCAGGAAGAAGAAGCCGGCGCCGGCCAGGGCGGGCCGCAGCGCCGCCAGTTCGACCGGCGCGAAGTCCTTGAACACCACCGTGCCGAGCCCCTCCCGGCGGGCCATCGCGAGCGCCCCGCCGACCAGCGCGTCCAGGGCCGGCGGCGGCAGCCGCCGGTCGGTCAGCAGGTGTCCCTGGCCGAGCAGGTGGCCGCAGAACAGCATCGGCACCGTCAGCGGGCCGGGGAGCAGGCGCCGCAGCGGAGCGAGGCGTCGTCGGCCGTCGGCCCCGAGCACCTCGTCCAGCCGCAGCCGCGGGAACAGGCTGACCGGCAGCACCGCGAGTGGCTCCGGCTCCGCGGGGGCGTCCTGACGGAGCACCAGGTGGGCGTACCCGTCCGGGCCGATCGCGGACGCCTCCATCGCGCGCAGCACGTCGCGCGACCACATCGGGTCGTCCGGCGGCGCCAGGCGCTCCCACAGGCCCTCCGGGAGCGCGTCGACGCCGCGCACCACCTCGACCTGGTAGCCGGCCGCGGCGCTCACGCCCGTCATCCGATCCGCAGCGGGCGGCCGTCGAGGTACTCGCGCAGCGGGCCGGCCATCCGGGCCCGGGCGGGCGGGTGGAAGCCGAGCGCCCCCGCCGCCGAGGCCAGGTAGCTGCCCTCGGCCGAGCCGACGAAGGCCATTCCGCCCAGGGCGGCCAGGCAGCCGCGGGTGGTGCGGGCGATGGCGTCCTCCGCCGCGTAGCGGGCCGCCAGCGCGGCCGCCAGCAGGCCGTCGTCCCAGGGCTGGTCCGGGTCCGCCATCGCGCGGGCCACCGACTCCACCGCGAGCATCGCGGCCTCCACCTCCACCAGGGGTCCGGTCGGGTCCTGCGGGGGGCCGCCGGGCTTGGTCAGCACCCGCTCCACCAGTGCGCTGGCCACGCCCAGGTAGCCGGCCGTCAGCAGCAACTCGAACCAGAGGAAGCCCGCCGTGTTGAGGTCGTCCGGTACCGCGTCGGCTGTGACCTCGGTGACCAGGACCATCTCCTGGTCCAGCTCGACCTCGGTCAGCACCACCTCCTCGCTCTCCGCGCCGGCCAGCACCGCGTTGCGCCAGAACGGCCGCACCTCGATGCCCGGGGTGGAGGCGGGGACCAGCGCGACGGCCAGCCGCTCGACGCCGTCCTGGTCCGCGAGCAGCACCGAGGCCGTCAGCAGGTCCATCGAACGGGAAAGGCTGCACGGCATCTTGCTGCCGTTCAGCACCACCTGCTCCCCTCGGCGACGGGCGGTGATGTGCGGTTTGAGGATGTTCTGGCCGGCCCGGCCCTCCGCGAAGGCGGAGGCCAGCAGCAGGCCGTCGGCGGCGATCGAGGCGAGCAACCGCTCCTCCGGAGCGCCCGGGGTGGCGGCGCGGACCAGTCCGGCCACCGAGAAGTGGTGCATCGTGGTGGCCACCGCCAGCGAGGGGCAGCGGGCCCCGACCGCACGCTGGACGCGCACCGCCTCCAGGGCGCTCACGCCCTTGCCGCCCAGGGCACGGGGTACCAGCAGGCCGGGGCCGCCGGCGGCACGGAACGCGCCGATCGCCGGGCTGGGGGCGCTCTCCAGGCGCTCCAGGGGCTGGGCCGCCAGGGCGGCGTCCAAGCCGGTCAGGTGGGTCTCCAGGGCGGCACGTTCGCGATGCAGGAAGCGCACGGGACCGGTTCCTCCGAGGGCTGTGGTCGGGACTGTGGGGGCGGGTCAGCCGGCCAGGGCCAGCGGGAGGCGGGTGAAGCCGCGCAGACCGTCGCAGGTGCGTCGGGTCGGCGGGCCGGACAGCGTCAGCCGCGGAAAGCGGTCGAGTAGTTGGCGCAGCAGGACGGATCCCTCCAGCCGGGCCAGCGCGGCGCCGACGCAGTAGTGCGCGCCGGCGCTGAAACCCAGCACCCGGCCGTCCGCCCGACCGACCGCGAAGGCGTCCGGATCCGCGAACACCTCGGGGTCCCGGTGGGCGGCCGCCATCACCGTGATGACGCTCGCTCCGGCCTGCAGGGGGACCCCGGCGACCTCCGTGGCCCGTGCCGTGATGCGTTCCGTCATCGGTACCGGGGCGTCCCAGCGCAGCGACTCCTCCAGCGCCGCCGGCACCAGGTCGGGGCGAGCCCGCAGCAGGGCCCACTGGTCGGGATGGCTGAGCAGGGCGTACACCGCCATCCCGAGCATCGCGACGGTGGTCTCGAAGCCGGCGGCGAACACCAGGACCAGCACGTCGACGAGTTCGTCGTCCGTCAGCCCGGCGCCGTCCGTCAGGGAGCCCGCGGCCAGGGCCGAGGCGAGGTCGTCGGCAGGCCGGAAACGGCGCTCGCGCAGCAGCCCGGCGAAGTACTCCCGCAACCCGCTCACCCCCCGGTCGGCCCGGGCCCAGTCCTCCGGGGTGCGGACGGGTTCCAGCAGCCGGGCGGCATCGTCACCGAGCAGGCTCAGGTCTTGCTGGTCCGCACGCGGCACGCCGATCAGCTCGCCGACCGTCGCGACCGGAAGGGGCGACGCGACCAACTCGTGGAAGTCGGCGACCGCGCCACCGGCGGCGGTCTCCGCGAAGGCGTCCAGCAGTTCGGTGCCGAGCTCCTCGACCCTGGCCCGCAGTGCCGCGACCCGACGGGCGCTCAGCTCCCGGGCCGCCAGTCGACGGAGTCGGTCATGGGCGGCGTGGTTGGTGGCCAGCATCGAGGAGTAGAAGAAGTCGGCGGCAGGGCGGCCGAGGGCATCCGGGATTTCCCGCTCGCACCACTCCCGGTCAGGCACCAGGAAATCCGGACCGGCGAGAACGGACTGGCATCCCGCGAAAGTGGTCAGGAAATGGGAGCCGATCGTCGCACTATAATAAACCGGCGCCAGCTCTCGAAGTCCAGCCAGGGCCGGGTAGGGGTTCTCCCTGCCCTCCGGGGTAAAAACCGATAAAAGGATCGCCTCTGGATTCAACGGTTCGGCCTTTTGTCCGATAGGCGGAAAGACGGTTCCTGCCGCTCTTTCCACGGTACCCGTGCAGTGTATATCGGAGATTCCGAAACTCACCCGAACCGGGCCATTCCAAAAGTTCGTGACCGTATGTCAGAGCCCGTTCCGAACCGGTCCCGGCCCTCGCGCCCCCCGGTCCGACGCCCCCTCGCTCAGCCGGTGCGGTGCAGGTCGCACTGCTGCTGGATGGCCGAGGGGGCGTCGCTGCTGACGATGGCGACCCTCGGCACCGGGCCGGCGGTGGGGGCGTCCTCGGTGGTGCAGACGAGCTGCTGGATGGCGGGGGCGGACAGCGAGGCGGCGGGCCAGGAGAGCCGCAGGGTGACCACGCCGGGGGTGGCGGTGGCCTGGACCCGGCCGTCCTTGGGGAGGTCGCTGTACAGCCCGGTGCGCCGTTCGGTCGGGTCGGGCCCGGCCAGCAGGGTGTCCAGGGTCTGCTGGAGGTCCTCGCGCTCGGCGCTCGGCCGGATGGCGGGCCGGATGCCGTGCTGGTCGAGGAAGTACAGCCGGGTGCCGGGCTGGACGCCGGTGGCCGGCTGGCCGCTGCGGACCGAGCCGGTGGTGGAGATGGAGCAGCCGCCGGTCAGCAGCAGGACCGCGGCCAGCGGGACGAGTCGGCGGAGGGTCACCATTCCTCCTCCCCGTCCAGTCCGCGGGGCAGGACGAGGGTGAACACCGCTCCGCCGTCCGGCACGTTGGCGGCCTCGATGAGGCCGCCGTGCAGCCGGGCGTTCTCCTGGGCGATGGCCAGGCCCAGGCCGCTGCCCTCGGAGCGGGCCCGGGACTTGTCGGCCTTGTAGAACCGGTCGAACAGGTGCGGGAGTTCGGTGGGCGGGATGCCCGGACCGTGGTCGGTGACGGTGAGCACCAGTTCCTCCTCGCTGCCCCGCAGGGCGAGCCGCACCGGCGGGCGGCCGTGGCGCAGGGCGTTGCCGACCAGGTTGGCGACGACGACGTCGAAGCGGCGCGGGTCGAGCCGGACGGGCAGGGCGGCGGGCAGGTCGAGGTCGACCTGCTCGCCCCAGCCGCGCAGGTCGAGGGTCTCGCGCACGGCGGTGGCGGCGTCGACGGTCTCGGTGCGCAGCGGGGCGGCCCCGGCGTCCAGCCGGGAGATCTCGATCAGGTCGTTGACCAGCCTGGTCAGTCGTACGGTCTCGTTGCTGATCATGCGCAGTGCGGTGGCGGTGTCGGCGGGCAGCTGTTCGGCGTCCTCGTCGAGGATGTCGGTGACGGCGAGCATCGCGGCCAGCGGGGTGCGCAGTTCGTGCGAGACGTCGGCGGCGAAGCGCCGGCCCTGGGACTCGATGGCGCGCAGTTCCTCGATGGTGCCCTGGAGGGTGCGGGCGGTGTGGTTGAAGGTCTTGGAGAGCTGGGCGAGTTCGTCGTGCCCGGTGACGGTCAGCCGGGTGTCCAGCCGGCCCTGGGCCAGGGCCCGGGCGGCGTCGCCGAGCGCCCGGACCGGCCGCAGCACCTGGCGGGCGGCCAGCAGGGCGAGTCCGGCGGCCAGCACGGCGGCGAAGGCCCCGGCCCCGGCGGCGCCGGCGAGCAGGGCGGAGGCGGCGCTCTGCTCGCGGTCGAGGGGGAGCAGGGCGTAGACGGTGAGCCCGGACGCCCCGGCGGGGCCGCCCTTCGCGTAGCTGACGGGGACGCCGACGGCGAGCCAGGGGTGGCCGTCGGCGGCGAAGCGCTGGAACGCGGCGTGGCCGGTGTCGACGGTGTGCAGGAGGGCCGGCGGGACGGCCACGGGCTGGGTCCACTCCGAGTGCTCGGCGCCGTAGGAGGCCAGCACCCGCCAGTCGCGGAAGCCGCCGGTGCCCGACAACTGGGCGGCCAGGCGGTCGAGTTCGCCCTGGGTGGGCGGGAAGGGCAGGGCCGGGGCGAGCACGTCGACGCGGCGGCGCAGCTCGTCCAGGGCGGTGTCCTTGGTCAGGTCGAGGGTGGAGGTGGTGGCGGCCCGGTAGGTGAGGGTGGCGGTGGCCAGCGCGCTCAGGGCGGCGACGGCGACGAAGGCCACCAGCAGGCGTGGCCGCAGCCCGGCGACGGCGCGGCGCAGCCGGACCAGCCGCGGCGGGTGCGGGCCCGGGCGCGGCGGCGGGTCGTCGGACGGTCGGGGCGCGGCGGCCGGTGCGGGGTCCGGGGCGGCGGCGCTCACCGCGGCCCGAAGCAGCCGCAGCGCGGGCCGCGCGCCGGGGCCGCGGGTGCGGAGTCGTCGTCCTCGAACAGGAATAGCCGTGCCATGGGAGTCAGTATCGGGGGTTGACCTGGGGCAATGCGCCACGGGGGCGGTTCGGGGGCGGGTTCTTGCCAAAAACTCATACATCGCTCACAGGCTGCGCGGGCGCCGGTCAGTCGATGACCACCGCCATCTGCCCGTAGGTGGCGTACCCGTCGGCGAAGGACTCCTCGGACACGGTCGTCCGGCCGCGGGCGGGGTCGTTGACCGACACCCTGCCGTTGCCGAACCCGGTGACCACGACGGTGTGCTCGGCCGGCCCGGCGTACAGCACGCTCCGGCCGTCGTAGGCCGTGTAGGTGGTGCTCCGGAGGCGCCGCCAGTGGTAGTCCACCCAGACGATCGCCGGGTGGCCGGCGGCCAGCTGGTCCTTGAGCTGCTGGACGGAGACGCCCGAGCCGTCCTGGCGCACGGTGAGCCCGTACGAGCGGGCGGCGGCGACGACGGGCGGGGAGTAGACGCCGAAGCCGGTGCCGGCCGACTCCGAGCCGTCCGGGTCGCCGACGAAGGCTACGTAGGGGTCGCCGGACAGCGGGCCGGAGTAGCCGAACTCGGGGTGCTCCCGGTCGACGCCGATCCGGTCGAGGATCTGCTGGTCGTCGGCGCTCACGCCGCGGGCGGCGAGGAGCATGCGCAGCGCGGCCGCCTCGCAGTCGTCGTTGAGCTGCTGGTCGTAGTAGGGCACGGACACGGACGCGGGGGCGGCCGAAGCGGGGCTTGCGCCCGCCGCCAGGGTTGCGGTGGCCAGGACGGCGAGCAGGGAGGCTCGTACGGTGATCGTCATGGCCATGACGCTACGAAGGATGGTTGCGTTCCGCAGTCGCTGACCGGCAACCAGGTGACGGAACGCAGCTGCTCCCGATCGGCCGTCTCAGCTCGCGGCCCGTCGGTACGCCCCCGCCCGGGCGGCGGCCTCGGCAGCGGCCGCTGCCCGGTCGGCGGCCGCCTCGTCGAGCGGTTCGGCGGTGGTGAGCATCCGGTAGTAGAGCGGCGCCGAGACGGCCCGGATCACCTCCAACGGGTCGGTGTCGGCCGGGAGTTCGCCGCGCTCGACGGCCTCGGTCACGCACGGCGCCCACTCCTCGACCCGGCGCCGGTAGAAGTGCCGCAGCGCCTCGGCGGTGCCCGGGTCGCCGTTGGCGGCCACCAGGACGGCGCGGAACAGCGCGCCCTGCCGGGGGTCGGCCAGGGTGCGCCGGACCAGTCGGGCGTTGGCCCGCAGGTCCTCGGCGAGCGAGCCGCTGCGGGTGCGCGGCAGCGACTGCTCGGCCATGTCGGCGAGCAGGTCGGCGACCAGGGCGGTGGTGCTGCCCCAGCGCCGGTAGACGGTGGTGCGGCCGACCTCGGCGCGCTGGGCGAGGTCGCCGAGGTCGAGGCCGGCGAAGCCGTGCTCGACCAGGGCGTCCTCGGCGGCCCGCAGGACGGCGGCGCGGACCCGGGCGGTGCGGCCGCCGGGGCGGACGGTGCCGGGGGTGGAGGGCGTGTCGGGCTCGTCGACCATTAACGGGATTCCTGTTCCATTAGTTGGGTGGAGTCTGCTAGCTTCGAGACATCCTAACGGAACGGGAGTCCCATTAGTGGCTCCGAGGGGAGAACCGTCATGACGACCACCACCACGGCACCCACCGGCATGGAGTACCGCCGCCTCGGCGCCTCCGGCCTCAAGGTCCCCGCCCTCAGCCTCGGCACCGGCACCTTCGGCGGCCGCGGCCCGCTGTTCGGCGCCTGGGGCAGCACCGACGTCCAGCAGGCCCGCCGCCTGCTCGACATCGCCCTCGACGCCGGGGTCACCCTCTTCGACACCGCCGACGTCTACTCCGACGGCGCCGCCGAGGAGGTGCTCGGCGAGGCCCTGCGCGGCCGCCGCGACCAGGTGCTGATCTCCACCAAGGCGGGCCTGCCGCTCGGCGACGGCCCCCAGGACGCCGGCACCTCCCGGGCCCGGCTTCTGCGCTCCGTCGAGGACGCGCTGCGCCGCCTCCGCACCGACCGCCTCGACCTCTTCCAGCTGCACGCCTACGACGCCGCCACCCCGATCGAGGAGGTGCTGGCCACCCTGGAGGACCTGGTCCGCGCGGGCAAGATCCGCTACACCGGCGTCTCCAACTTCTCCGGCTGGCAGCTGATGAAGTCCCTCGACCTGGCCGAGCGCCACGGCCGCCCCCGCTACGCGGCCCACCAGGTCTACTACTCCCTGGTCGGCCGGGACTACGAGTGGGAGCTGATGCCGCTCGCCGAGCAGGAGGGCGTCGGCGCCCTGGTCTGGAGCCCGCTCGGCTGGGGCCGCCTCACCGGCCGGATCCGCCGCGGCGAGCCGCTCCCGGCCGGCAGCCGGCTGCACGACACCGCCGACTACGGCCCGCCGGTCGAGGAGGACCTGCTGTTCCGGGTGGTCGACGCCCTGGACGAGGTCGCCGCCGAGACCGGCCGCAGCGTCCCCCAGATCGCGATCAACTGGCTGCTGCGCCGCCCGACCGTCTCCTCCGTGATCATCGGCGCCCGCAACGAGGAGCAGCTGCGGCAGAACCTCGGCGCCGTGGGCTGGTCGCTGACCCCGGAGCAGGTCGCCCGGCTGGACGCCGCCAGTGCCCGTACCGCGCCCTACCCGTACTTCCCGTACCGCCGGCAGGAGGCCTTCGCCCGCCTCAATCCGCCGCTCGCGGGCTGACCCCGTCGAGGCGGCTCTCCGGCGCCCCGCGGTGGTCAGCCCAGCCGGTCGGCGGCTTCGAGGCAGGCGGCGACCGTCGGCTGGTGGGCCGTGCCCTGGCGGACCGCGGTCTCGATCGTGCGGGTGAGCGTGGCGTCCGACACCGGTCGTACGGTCAGCGTCGGCGGGAGGCGGTCGGCGGCGATCCGGGGGATCAGCACGGTGTGGCCGCCGCTCGCGGCGAGGGCGGTCATGGCGGCGAAGTCGGTGCAGGTGTGCCGCACCCGCGGGGTGAAGCCGGCCGAGCGGCAGGCCTGGAGGACGGCGTCCCCGCAGGGGGTCTGCGGCGGGGCGGTGATCCACGAGGTGTCCGCGAGCTCCCGCAGGTCGACCGGCGCCCCCGCGCCGCCCGCGGTCGTCGCCGGGCCGGCGGCCGGGTGGTCGGCCCGCACCACCGCGACCAGCGGATCGGTCCGCAGGGTGCGGGTCTCGATGCCGGGGTACGGGGGCGCGGCGAGGTTGGTGTAGCGGTAGACGAGCGCGACGTCGGCGCGGCGCTGGAGCAGCAGCCGTACGGCGGCCTCGGGTTCGGCCTCGGTGATGTGCACCTCCAGGCCGCGGTGGGCGCGCTCCAGGGCCTCGCCCAGCGGGGCCGCGACCGGGACCAGGGCGCTCGGGAAGCAGGCCAGGTGCACCGGGCCGGTCGGTTCCCCGGCGCCGGTGCGCAGCCGCTCCCCGGCCTCGTCGAGCGCCGCGAGCACCGCCCCGGTGTCCGCGGCCAGCCGGTGCCCGGCCGCGGTGAGGTGGACGGAGCGTCCGGTGCGCTCCAGCAGGGCGGTGCCGGCCTCCTCCTCCAGCAGCCGCAGCTGCTGGGAGACGGCGGAGGGCGTGACGCGGTGGAGTTCGGCCACGGCGGTCACCGTGCCGTGCGCCTCCAGGTCGCGCAGGAGGACGAGCCGTCGGACATCGAGCATCAGTCCAGCTTAAGGGCCTGCTGTAGGAGATGTAGCTGGACGCAGGGGCGTGCGGACGGCGAACCTGACGGCCCGACCCCAGTCCCCGAGCAGTACGGGAGTGTCTTCGTGCGCGCCACCGTGATCCACGGCCCCAACGACATCCGGATCGAGGAGGTGCCCGACCCGGTGGTCCGGCGGCCCACCGACGCGGTGGTGCGGGTGGTCAACGCCTGCATCTGCGGCAGCGACCTGTGGGCGTACCGGGGCGTCGCCGCCCGGGTCCCCGGGCAGCGGATCGGGCACGAGTTCCTCGGCGTCGTCGAGGCGGTCGGCCCCGAGGTGACCGGCTTCGCGCCGGGCGACTTCGTGCTCGCCCCGTTCGTCTGGTCGGACGGCACCTGCGGGTTCTGCCGCGAGGGCCTGCACACCTCCTGCCCCGAGGGCGGCTTCTGGGGGTCGGTCGGCTCCGACGGGGGCCAGGGCGAGGCGGTGCGGGTGCCGTTCGCCGACGGGACGCTGGTGAAGCTCCCGAAGGAGGCCGCCGGTGAGGAGAAGCTGCTGCCCGGCCTGCTCGCCCTCTCCGATGTGATGAGCACCGGCCACCACGCCGCGGTCTCCGCCCGGGTCCGCCCCGGTGCCACCGTCGCCGTGGTCGGCGACGGCGCGGTCGGCCTGTGCGGCGTGCTCGCCGCCCACCGACTGGGCGCCGGGCGGATCATCGCGCTCGGCCGACACGAGCGGCGCACCGCGATCGCCCGCGACTTCGGCGCCACCGACGTCGTCGCCGAGCGCGGCGAGGCCGCGGTCGAGGCCGTCCGGGAGCTGACCGGCGGACTCGGCGCGCACGCCGTGCTGGAGGCCGTCGGCACCGAGGAGTCGATGCGGACGGCCCTCTCCATCACCCGCGACGGCGGCACGGTCGGCTACGTCGGCGTGCCGCACGGCGGCTCGGCCGGCGTGGACATCTCGCAGATGTTCGACCGGAACGTCTCGCTGGCCGGCGGCGTCGCCCCGGCCCGCGCCTACATCCCCGAACTGCTCCCGGACGTGCTCTCCGGCGCCATCGACCCCGGCGCGGTCTTCGACCGCACCGTGGACCTCGACGGCGTCCCGGACGGCTACCGGGCGATGGACGACCGTACGGCGCTCAAGGTCCGCATCGCGTTCTGACCGCCGCTGGCCGTGGTCGGCGTCGCGACTGCCCTCTTGTTCAAAGTTGATCGACTGCCCTATCTTTTGCTCAGCTTCAAGCAACTCATTGCAGATTCGAGCAGGGGGATCGATGGCCCACGTCGCCGCCGAGAACGTCATCGCCCTGGACATCGGCGGCACCGAGATCAAGGGCGCCGTGGTGGCGGAGGACGGCACGGTCCTGCGCAGTGAGCGCCGGCCCACCCGGCCCGCCCGCGGCGGTGGCGCGGTCATCGACACCGTGCTCGACTGCGCCGCCGAACTCGCGGAACTCGCCCGGCGGGCCGGAGCCCCGCCCCGGGCCGTCGGCGTCGTCGCGCCCGGCCTGGTCGACGAGAGCGCGGGCACGGTGGTCAAGGCGGTCAACCTCGACTGGCACGACATCCCGCTCCGCCGCCGGGTGGCCGAACACCTCGGCCTCCCGGTCGCGTTCGGCCACGACGTCCGGGCCGGCGGCCTCGCCGAGGCCCGCCTCGGCGCCGGGCGCGGCAGCGACTCCTTCGTCTTCGTCCCCGTCGGCACGGGCATCGCCGCCGCCGTGGTGACCGGCGGCCGCGCCCAGGGCGGCGCGCGCGGGATCGCGGGCGAACTCGGCCACCTGGTCGTACGGCCCGGCGGCGAGCGCTGTGCCTGCGGCGGCCGGGGCTGCCTGGAGACCGTCGCCTCGGCCTCCGCGATCGCCCGCCGGCACGCCCGGCTCACCGGCACCCCGGACCTCGGCGCCGAGGACGTGCACCGGCGGGCGAGCGCCGGCGAGCCCGTCGCCGCCCAGGTCTGGGCCGAGGCGGTGGCGGCCCTCGCCGACGGCCTGGCCGCCACCGTCACCCTGCTCGACCCGGAGCGGATCGTGATCGGCGGCGGCCTCGCCCGGGCCGGGGCGGACCTCCTCGCCCCGCTGGCCACGGCACTCGCCGAGCGGTTGGCCTTCCGCACCCCGCCCCGGCTGGTCGCCGCCGAACACGGCCGCAGCGCGGGCTGCCTCGGCGCGGCCCTGCTGGCCCGGGACCTGCTGGCCCGGGACTTGCTGGTGGCCGGGGGCCCGTCGGCCAGGGACCCGTTCGTCCAAGCCCCGTCGCCCGTCGGAGGCACGCCGTGATCCTCACCGTCACCCTCAACACCGCCGTGGACGTCACCTACCGCCTCGACCGGGTGGCCCGGCACGGCAGCAACCGGGTCGGGGCCGTCACCGAACGGGCCGGCGGCAAGGGCGTCAACGTCGCCCGGGTGCTCGCCGCGCTCGGTCACGACACCGTGGTCACCGGCCTGGTCGGCGGCGCCACCGGGCAGGCCCTGCGGGCCGACCTCGCCGCCGCCGGACTGCGCGACGCACTCCAACCGATCGCGGGCCCCACCCGGCGCACCGTCGCCGTGGTCGAGGACGCCACCGGAGACGCGACCGTCTACCTGGAACCCGGCCCCACCGTCACCGCCGAGGAATGGTCCGACTTCACCGTCCGCTACCGCCGACTGCTGCGCACCGCCCGGGCCGTCGTCCTGTCCGGCTCGCTGCCCGGCGGCGTGCCACCGGATGCCTACGGACAGCTGGTCGCCCTCGCCGCCGAGGCGCGGGTGCCCGCCGTCCTCGACGCCGAGGGGCCCGCCCTGCTCGCCGGACTGGCCGCCGGCCCCGCCCTGGTCAAGCCCAACGCGGCCGAACTCGCCGCGACGGCGGGCCCGGTGGACCCCCTCACCGGCGCCCGGCTGCTGCGCGCCGCCGGAGCCCGCGCCGTGGTCGTCTCCCTCGGCCCCGGCGGGCTGCTCGCCAGCACACCGGAGGGCGACTGGCGCGTCCGCCCGCCCGAGGACGCGCGCGGCAACCCGACCGGCGCCGGCGACTCGGCGGTCGCCGCCCTCACCGCGGGCCTGGTCGCCGCAACCCCGTGGCCGGAGCGGCTGGCCGAGGCCGTCGCCCTCTCCGCGGCGACCGTGCTGGCCCCGCTCGCCGGCAGCTTCGACCCGGCGGACCACCG
Organism: Kitasatospora sp. NPDC059146; assembly: GCF_042786665.1. Taxonomy (NCBI): domain Bacteria; kingdom Bacillati; phylum Actinomycetota; class Actinomycetes; order Kitasatosporales; family Streptomycetaceae; genus Kitasatospora; species Kitasatospora sp. NPDC059146. The sequence goes on from NZ_JBHZCY010000169.1 coordinate 17,457, forward strand.
GCGACTGCTCCCCCTCGTCCGGGTCCACCCGGTCCATCCGGCCGTACCGGGCTCCGCCCCGCGAGGAGAACCGCACCCCTCGTGACCTGGCGGGTCCGTCGGTGAATCGGCTGCGCCACCCTAGTGTCCTGAGTCTGGAATTTCATTCATAAATATAGACTGATCCTATGGTGCGGACGGGTCGACCAAAGGTCGAGTTGGTGTTGTCGGACGAC
>NZ_JBHZCY010000170.1:0-17655 GCF_042786665.1 Kitasatospora sp. NPDC059146
GCGCGCAGCCGGGCGCCGGCGGCGGCCACCACGGCCGGGCGGGCGGGCCGCTCGGCGGGGACGGCCAGGCCGTGCCGGTAGGCGACCACCGACTGGACCGCGACGGCACCGGCGGCGGCCCGCGCCAGGGCCTCGCCGACGGCCCGCGGCCAGTCCGCCGCGCCGCCCGGCACCCGCTCGGCCACCGACTCCAGCCGGACCACCTCGCGCACCACCGCCCCGGTGGCCTCGGCGAGTTCGGGCAGCGGCAGCAGCGCGCGGCCCGCGGCGGCGGTCAGCCCGGTGTCCACCAGGCAGGTGTCCAGTCCGGCGGCCGCGAGCAGCCGGCGGGTGGCCTCCGCCGCGCCCAACTCGCGCCGCCGGGCCAGGTAGTCGGCGGCCGGGGCGTGCGCCGGCAGGCCGAGCACGGGCGGGCACCACCGCCGGACGGCGAGGCCGATCGCGCTGTCGAAGGGCGAGCAGCCGGGCGCGGGCGGTCGGTCGGACTCGGTGAGCAGTCCGGCCAGGGCGTCGTCGGCGAGCTCGGCCGCCACCACGCTGTGGCAGTGGTGGTCGACCAGCGCCCCGATCTCCGGGCCCCCGACGTCCAGGGCCCCGACCCCCGGCGCCCCGACCTCCAGGGCCCCGACCTCCAGGGCCCCGAGCCGCCCTTCCGCGGCCCCCGACCGGGCCACCTCAGTACCGCCAGCGCGTCGCCGCGATCAACTCCTCCGCGCCGACGGCCGCGTACTGCTCGGCCTCGGCCCGGCGCACCGCCGCCACCGCCTGGTGCAGCGGCTCGCCGAGCGCCTCGCGCAGCACCGCCGAGCGCTCGTACGCGGCGAGCGCCTCGGCCGGGCCCTGCGGCAGCCGGGGCACCGTGCCCGGCTCGGCGGCGGCCGGATCGCCGGTGAACTCCGGTGGCAGGGCCCGGCGTTCGTCCAGGCCGGCGAGGCCGGCGGCGATCACCGCGCCGACCGCGAGGTACGGGTTGGCGCTCGCGTCGAAGCACTTGACCTCGGCGTTCGCGGCGGCGGCGCGCTCCCCGGTGGAGCCGGTGACCAGGCGCAGCGCGGCCTCCCGGTTCTCCAGGCCCCAGCACTGGTACGCCCCGGCCCAGTGCCGGGGCACCAGCCGCAGGTACCCGGCGGGGCTGGAGCAGCCCAGCACCAGGAGTTCGGGCAGCGCCCGGAGCACCCCGGCGAGGAAGCCCTCGGCCTCGGCCGTCAGCCCGTGCGGGCCGGCGCCGCCGTGCCCGAGGTTGCGGCCGTCCCGCCAGAGGCTGAGGTGGAGGTGGCCGCCGTTGCCGACCCCGTCGGCCTCGACCACGGGGGCGAAGGAGGCCCGCAGGCCGTGCCGGGCGGAGACGGCGCGGACGGTGTGCCGGACCAGGACGGAGGTGTCGGCGGCGCCGACCGGGCCCTCGGGGGCGACCGAGACCTCGAACTGGCCCGGGGAGTACTCGGGGTGGATCTGCAGCACGCCCAGGCCCTGGGCGCGGAGGGCGCGCAGGACGTCCCGCAGGTAGTCGGAGAGGTCGGTGAGCCGGTGCATGCCGTACGCGGGGCCGTGCGTGGGGTACTGCGGCGGCTCCTGCGGGGCCCCCGCCAGGGCGACCACCCACTCGACCTCGATGCCCGCCTTGAGGCTCAACCCGCGGGCGGAGGCCGCGGCCTCCGCCCGGCGGGCGAACAGGCGCTGGCAGCCGGGGTGCGGGGCGCCGGCCTGGGTGTGGCGGTCCGCCGGGGCCCAGGCCCAGCCGGGCTGGGCGGCCAGCGGGACGATCCGGTCGAGGTCGGGGTAGAGCCTCAAGTCCCCGGTGGGGCCGCCGATCAGCGGGCTGGTGGTGATGGTGTCGTCGGCGAGGAACACGTCGAAGCAGGGCGCCGCGCCGACGCCCCACTGGGCCGCGTGCACCAGGCCGTCGAGCGGCACACCCTTGACCCGGGCGATGCCCGCGTTGTCCACCCACGTCACGGCGACCGCCTCGACGGCGGCGGTGCGCAGCCGGTCGACGGCGCGCTCGGCCCGCTCGGCGCGCTCGGCCCGCGGGGGCAGCGCGACGGCGGCCGCGAGGGCGCCGGGGCCGAGCGGCCCGACGGGGTCGGCGGCCTGGGCGGCGGTGACGGTGCTCATGCCGCCATGCTGCCCCGCGGACCGGGGGCCGGTAACTCCCCTATCGGGTGGAACGAACGGACGCCCGTCCGCCTCTTCACCCGTTCGGGAAAGGTCGTTCGGGTCCGATCCGCCGCCGTGCCGGGCCGGAGCCGGACGGTTTTCCGCCGACGCCCTCTTCCTACTCGCGAGTAGCTTCGCTACAGTGGCCGGACGCACCACCGTCGGGCTTCGGGAGCCGCACCGACGGGAGGTCGCGGTCGTCGTGTCTGCGGCGCCCGCGCGGTGCGCCTTCACCGGCCGGTGCCGCGGACCGCGGCGGGCCGGGTCTCTCCTCGTATCAGTGCCGCTTCCTTCACCTTCGAGCGCCTGAGCACCACGGCACACCCCGCAGTTCGGCCGGAGCGGACCGGCCGCTGCCCGGGCCTGCCGGAACCCCGTCATCTCCCCAAGCCCCCGCGCGCGAACCCTCCTCCGGCGCCGGCCGCCCCCGTCCTCGTCGACGGGCGCGGCGGCCCGCCCGCCGGAGCGCGCGCGGGCCCTTCATGACATAGGAGTCAGGACTGATGGAGCGTCCCTTCCCCACCGTGGCCGTCGTCGGCCTCGGCACGATGGGTGCCGGAGTCGCGGTGGCGGTCGCCAGGAGCGGCCGCCGGGTGATCGGCATCGAGGCCTCCGAGGACTCGGCCGCCCGGGCGCTGGCCCGGATCGAGGAGGCGACCGCGCACGCGGTCGACCGGGAGCGGATCACCGCCGGGGAGCGCACCGCGCTGCTGGCCCGGATCTCGGTCGGGCACGCGCTGACCGCCGCCGCGGAGGCGGACCTGGTGATCGAGGAGGTCCCCGAGCAGCTGGAGTTGAAGCGGGAGGTCTTCGCCGAGCTGGACCGGATCTGCCCGGAGGGCACGGTGCTGGCCACCGGCACCACCGCCCTGTCGGTGACCCGGATCGCCGCCGCGACGGCCCGTCCGGAGCGGGTGCTCGGCCTGCACTTCTTCAACCCGGTGCACACCATGAAGCTGGTCGAGGTGGTGCGCACCGTGCTGACCTCCCCGCAGACCGCCGAGGACGCCGCCGCCTTCGCCCGCGACCTGGGCAAGGAGCCGGTGGCGGCGGGCGACCGGGCCGGCTTCGTGGTGAACGGCCTGCTGTTCGCGTACCTGAACCAGGCCGCCTCGATGTACGAGTCCAAGTACGCCTCCCGGGAGGACATCGACGCCGCGATGCGGCTCGGCTGCGGCCTGCCGATGGGCCCGCTGGCGCTACTCGACCTGATCGGCGTGGACACCGCCCGGACGGTGCTGGAGGCGATGTACGAGCAGTCCCGGGACCGGCTGCACGCGCCCGCGCCGATCCTCGGCCAGCTGGTCTCGGCCGGGCTGCTGGGCCGCAAGTCCGGGCGCGGCTTCTACACCTACGAGGCGCCGGGCTCCTCCAGGGCCGTGGACGCGGCCACCGGCCCGGCGCAGCCGAAGGTGGCGGGCCGCGAGGTGCGCACCGTCGGCGTCTGCGGCTCGGGCACGATGGCCACCGGCATCGCCGAGGTGTTCGCCAAGGCCGGGCACCCGGTGCTGCTGGCCGCCCGCAGCCAGGAGAAGGCCGAGCGGGCCAAGGCGCAGCTGGCGAGGTCGCTGGAGCGCTCGGTCGCCAAGGGCCGGCTGAGCGCGGAGCAGCGGGACGCCGCGCTGGCGCTGGTCACCCCGGTCGGCCGGTACGCCGAGCTCGCCGAGGTGGACCTGGTGGTCGAGGCGGTCGCCGAGGACCTGGAGGTCAAGCGGGAGCTGTTCGCGACCCTGGACAAGATCGTCCGTCCGGGCGCGGTGCTCGCCACCACCACCTCCTCGCTGCCGGTGATCAGCTGCGCGACCGCCACCTCGCGGCCGCAGGACGTGATCGGCATGCACTTCTTCAACCCGGCGCCGGCCATGAAGCTGGTCGAGGTGGTCTCCACCGTGCTGACCGCCCCGGACGTCACGGCGACGGTGCTGGAGCTGACCGCGAAGGTGCGCAAGCACCCGGTGGAGTGCGGCGACCGGGCCGGCTTCATCGTCAACGCCCTGCTGTTCCCGTACCTGAACGACGCGGTGCGGATGCTCCAGGAGCACTACGCGACGGTGGACGACATCGACACCGCGATGAAGCTGGGCTGCGGCTACCCGATGGGCCCGTTCGAGCTGCTGGACGTGGTCGGCCTGGACGTCTCGCTGACCATCGAGCAGGTGCTGCACCAGGAGTTCCGCGAGCCCGGCCTGGCCGCGGCGCCGCTGCTGGAGCACCTGGTCGCGGCCGGCTGCCTGGGCCGCAAGACCGGCCGCGGCTTCCGCGACCACGCGCGCCGGTGACCGCGTCACGGGCCGGGGGCGACCGGCTGCCGGACGCGGGAGCGGCGCCGTACGGCCCCGGCGCCCCGCCCCCGGGCAACGGCGCGGCCTACGGCAACGGTGCCGCGCCGCACGGCTCCGGGGCGGCCGGCCACCCCGCCTGGACCCCGGGGGCGGTGTCCGCACGCTGGCCCAGACCGGCCGTGACCGGCCCGGTCACGCCGGTGCGCCGGGGAAGGGCCGCGGCCCCGCCGACCGGGCCGTGTAGCGTTCCGGACATGGATCGGGTTCAGTCAGCCACCCCTCAGCACACCGCCGGACCGCGCGGCACCGAACGGACGGCCGGCCCGTCCGGGGGCACCGGGTCGGAGGCCGGGCCGGGCAGCCGCCGGGCGGCGGCGCAGCGCCAGCAGATGCGCCAGGACCTGGCCGCGGCCGCGATGGAGCTGTTCGCCTCGCAGGGCTACGAGGAGACGACGGTCGACCAGATCGCCGCGGCCGCCGGGGTCGCCCGGCGCACCTTCTTCCGGTACTTCCGGTCGAAGGAGGAGGCGATCTTCCCCGACCACGACGACACCCTGGTGCGGGTGGCCGACCTGCTGGCCAGCGCCGAGCCGGAGGAGCACCCGCTGGACGTGGTGTGCCGCGGCATCAAGGAGGTGCTGCGGATGTACGCCTCCACCCCGGGGGTGTCGGTCGCGCGGTACCAGCTGATCCGTCAGGTCCCGGCGCTGCGCGAGCGCGAGATCGCCGTGGTGGCCCGGTACGAGCGGCTGTTCACCCGCTACCTGCTGGGCCGTTTCGACACCGGGGAGTCCATTCCGTCGGGCTGGCAGCGCGGCGGCGAGGACGACCCGATGCTGGCCGAGGTGTCGGCGGCGGCGGTCGTGGCGGCGCACAACCACGTGCTGCGGCGCTGGCTGCGGGCCGGCGGCCGGGGCGACGTCGAGGCGCAGCTGGACCACTCCTTCGAGGTGATCCGGCGGACCTTCTGGGCGGCCAGTGCCCCGGGCGCCAGACGCCGGGGCTCGTTGGTGGCACCGGGTGCCAGTGGGATGCCAGAGGACGGGGTGGCGGAGAGCGCACTGAGTGCCAGTCCCGGAGGTGAGGTGCTCATCACAGTCGCCCGCACGGACGCTCCGCTGGAGGTCGTGGTGGACAGCATCCGGGCCGCGCTGAGTGGCGCCCGGGGCCACTGAGGCTGGAATAACAGCAGGTCAGAGGCGCAGCGAGGGCCCGTACCGAGGTATCGGTACGGGCCCTCGGCGTACCCGCACTACGCGCGTTCCGCACCCTTCCGGAGTGTCGGAATTCCTGACACCCGGTGTCTTTACGAGTGGCACAGGGTGCCACTACCTTGTTACTCACCAGTCGCGGCGCCGCGGCTCCCCACCTCGGCGCGCCGTCGTCCGGCGTTCCCACACCCCGGGAGCAGAGCCAGACCAGCAGTGCAGACCCGCCCGGACCACCACCGGGCGACCGCCTGACCGCCAACCACCCACCTCAGCGAAGCCGGTGTCCGCTCCCGGCTCCCCCAGACGCCCTGTGACCCTCACACAGGTACGCCTTCGGAGGCAGCCATGCAGGAAATCCTCGACGCGATCCTCAGCTCCGACGCCACGTCGGCCGACTACGCGGCGATCAAGCTCCCCGAGTCCTACCGGGCGGTCACGCTCCACAAGGACGAGGAGCAGATGTTCGCGGGCCTCGACAGCCGCGACAAGGACCCCCGAAAGTCCCTCCACCTCGACGAGGTCGCCCTCCCGGAGCTCGGCCCCGGCGAGGCCCTGGTCGCGGTCATGGCCAGCTCGGTGAACTACAACACCGTGTGGAGCTCGATCTTCGAGCCGGTCTCCACCTTCGGCTTCCTGGAGCGCTACGGCCGGCTGTCGCCGCTCACCAAGCGCCACGACCTGCCGTACCACGTGCTCGGCTCCGACCTCGCGGGCGTGGTGCTGCGCACCGGCGCCGGGGTCAACGCCTGGAAGCCCGGCGACGAGGTCGTCGCCCACTGCCTCTCGGTCGAGCTGGAGTCCCCGGACGGCCACAACGACACGATGATGGACCCGGAGCAGCGCATCTGGGGCTTCGAGACCAACTTCGGCGGCCTGGCCCAGCTCGCCCTGGTGAAGACCAACCAGCTGCTGCCCAAGCCGAAGCACCTCTCCTGGGAGGAGGCCGCCTCCCCCGGCCTGGTCAACTCCACCGCCTACCGCCAGCTGGTGTCGCAGAACGGCGCCGGCATGAAGCAGGGCGACAACGTGCTGATCTGGGGCGCCAGCGGCGGCCTCGGCTCGTACGCCACCCAGTACGCGCTGGCCGGCGGCGCCACCCCGATCTGCGTGGTCTCCAGCGAGTCCAAGGCCGACATCTGCCGCGCCATGGGCGCCGAGGCGATCATCGACCGCTCGGCCGAGGGCTACAAGTTCTGGAAGGACGAGAACAACCAGGACCCGCGCGAGTGGAAGCGCCTGGGCTCCAAGATCCGCGAGTTCACCGGCGGCGAGGACGTCGACATCGTCTTCGAGCACCCGGGCCGGGAGACCTTCGGCGCCTCGGTGTACGTCACCCGCAAGGGCGGCACCATCGTCACCTGCGCCTCCACCTCCGGCTTCATGCACCAGTACGACAACCGCTACCTGTGGATGTCGCTCAAGCGGATCGTCGGCTCGCACTTCGCCAACTACCGCGAGGCCTACGAGGCCAACCGCCTGGTCGCCAAGGGCAAGATCCACCCGACCCTGTCCAAGGTGTACTCGCTGGAGGAGACCGGCCAGGCCGCCCTCGACGTGCACCACAACAAGCACCAGGGCAAGGTCGGCGTGCTCTGCCTGGCCCCCGAGGAGGGCCTGGGCGTGCGCGACGCCGAGCTGCGCGCCACCCACCTCGACGCGATCAACCGCTTCCGGAACATCTGAGGCCGATCCGATGACCGAGCCCCAGAAGCGCGACCGCCCGTGGCTGATGCGCACCTACGCCGGCCACTCCACCGCGAGCGACTCCAACGCGCTCTACCGGCGGAACCTGGCGAAGGGCCAGACCGGCCTGTCCGTCGCCTTCGACCTGCCGACCCAGACCGGCTACGACTCCGACCACATCCTCGCCCGCGGTGAGGTGGGCCGGGTCGGCGTCCCGGTCGGCCACGTCGGCGACATGCGCACCCTGTTCGACGGCATCCCGCTCGAACAGACCAACACCTCCATGACGATCAACGCCACCGCGATGTGGCTGCTGGCGCTCTACCAGGTGGTCGCCGAGGAGCAGGGCGCCGACGTCGCCAAGCTCACCGGCACCACCCAGAACGACATCGTCAAGGAGTACCTGTCGCGCGGGACGCACGTCTTCCCGCCCGGCCCGTCCGTGCGCCTGATCACCGACATGATCGCCTACACGGTCGGCAACATCCCCAAGTGGAACCCGATCAACATCTGCAGCTACCACCTCCAGGAGGCCGGGGCCACGCCCGTCCAGGAGATCGCGTACGCGATGTGCACCGCCATCTCGGTGCTCGACGCCGTCCGCGACTCCGGGCAGGTGCCCGCCGAGCGGATGGGCGACGTGGTCGCCCGGATCTCCTTCTTCGTCAACGCCGGCGTGCGCTTCGTCGAGGAGATGTGCAAGATGCGCGCCTTCGCCCAGCTCTGGGAGAAGGTCACGCTGGAGCGCTACGGGGTCACCGACCCCAAGCAGCGCCGGTTCCGCTACGGCGTCCAGGTCAACTCGCTCGGGCTGACCGAGGCCCAGCCGGAGAACAACGTCCAGCGGATCGTGCTGGAGATGCTGGCCGTCACCCTGTCCAAGGACGCCCGCGCCCGGGCCGTCCAACTCCCGGCCTGGAACGAGGCGTTGGGGCTGCCGCGGCCGTGGGACCAGCAGTGGTCGCTGCGGATCCAGCAGGTGCTGGCCTACGAGTCGGACCTGCTGGAGTACGGGGACCTCTTCAACGGCTCCGAGGTGATCGAGACCAAGACCGCGGCGCTGCTGGCCGGCGCCGAGGCGGAGATCGCCAAGGTGATGGAGATGGGCGGGGTGATTCCGGCCGTCGAGTCCGGCTACCTCAAGTCCAACCTGGTCGCCTCGCACGCCGCCCGCCGGGCCCGGATCGAGTCCGGCGAGGACAAGATCATCGGGGTCAACTGCTTCGACACCACCGAGCCCAGCCCGCTCACCGCCGACCTCGACACCGCGATCATGGTCGTCGACCCGGCCTCCGAGCAGTCCGTGCTCGCCGCCCTGGAGGCCTGGCGCGGCAACCGCGACGAGGCCGCCGCCCAGGAGGCGCTGGCCGGGCTCAAGACCGTCGCCGCCACCGAGGCCAACCTGATGCCGGCCACCCTCGCCTGCGCCCGCGCCGGAGTCACCACCGGCGAGTGGTCCTTCGCCCTGCGCGAGGTGTTCGGCGAGTACCGCGCCCCCACCGGCGTGGGCGGCGCACCCGTCGCGGTCGCCGCCGAGCCGGGCGGGGAGCTGGAGCAGGTCCGCGCCGCCGTCGCCGCCACCGCCGAGGAGCTGGGCGCCGGCAAGCTGCGCCTGCTGGTCGGCAAGCCCGGCCTGGACGGCCACTCCAACGGCGCCGAGCAGATCGCCGTCCGGGCCCGCGACGCCGGGTTCGAGGTGGTCTACCAGGGCATCCGGCTCACCCCGGAGCAGATCGTCTCCGCCGCCGTGGCGGAGGACGTGCACTGCGTGGGCCTGTCCATCCTCTCCGGCGCGCACACCGAGCTGGTGCCCGACGTCCTGAAGCGGCTGCGCCGCGCCGGGGTGGAGGATGTCCCGGTGATCGTGGGTGGCATCATCCCGGCAGCGGACGGCGAGGCCCTCAAGGCCGCCGGCGTCGCCGCCGTGTTCACCCCGAAGGACTTCGGCATCACCACCATCATCGGCCGGATCGTGGACGAGATCCGGCTGGCCAACCGGCTCCAGCCGTGGACGTCCGCACCGACCGCGGCCACGAACTGACCAGCTGACCAGCTGACCACTGGGAAGGAACGAACCACCCTCATGACTGCTTTGAACCGCCTTCGCCCGCGCCGCTCCTGCCTCGCCGTACCGGGCAGCAACCCGCGCTTCCTGGAGAAGGCCCAGGGCCTCCCGGCCGACCAGGTCTTCCTCGACCTGGAGGACGCCTGCGCCCCGCTGGTCAAGGAGAGCGCCCGCCACCACATCGTCGACGCGCTGAACAACGGCGACTGGGGCGGCAAGACCCGCGTCGTCCGCGTCAACGACTGGACCACCCACTGGACCTACCGCGACGTGATCACCGTCGTCGAGGGCGCCGGCCCCAACCTCGACTGCATCATGCTGCCCAAGGTCCAGGACGCCGAGCAGGTCAAGGCGCTCGACCTGCTGCTCACCCAGATCGAGAAGACCATGGGCTTCGAGGTCGGCAGGATCGGCATCGAGGCGCAGATCGAGAACGCCAAGGGCCTGATCAACGTCGACGCCATCGCCGAGGCCTCGCCCCGGCTGGAGACCATCATCTTCGGCCCCGCCGACTTCATGGCCTCCATCAACATGAAGTCCCTGGTGGTCGGCGAGCAGCCGCCCGGCTACAACGCCGACGCCTACCACTACATCCTGATGCGCATCCTGATGGCCGCCCGCGCCAACGACCTCCAGGCGATCGACGGCCCGTACCTCCAGATCCGCAACGCCGACGGCTACCGCGAGGTCGCCGGCCGCTCCGCCGCCCTCGGCTTCGACGGCAAGTGGGTGCTGCACCCGGACCAGGTCGCCATCGCCAACGAGGTCTACTCCCCCTCCCAGGAGGACTACGACCACGCCGAGCTGATCCTCGACGCGTACGACTACTGCACCTCCGAGGCCGGCGGCGCCAAGGGCTCCGCGATGCTCGGCGACGAGATGATCGACGAGGCCAGCCGCAAGATGGCCCTGGTCGTCTCCGGCAAGGGCCGGGCCGCCGGCATGCAGCGCACCAGCAAGTTCGAACAGCCCGGATCTGACAAGAAGGCGGAGGCCTGAGGCCATGCAGTTCGGACGCACCTACGAGGAGTTCGAGGTCGGCGCGGTCTACAAGCACTGGCCCGGCAAGACGGTCACCGAGTACGACGACCACCTGTTCTGCCTGCTCACCATGAACCACCACCCGCTCCACATGGACACCAACTACGCCGAGAAGACGACCGACTTCGGCAAGAACGTCGTGGTGGGCAACTACATCTACTCGCTGCTGCTCGGCATGTCCGTCCCGGACGTCTCCGGCAAGGCGATCGCCAACCTGGAGATCGAGTCGCTGCGCCACATCGCGCCGACCTTCCACGGCGACACCCTCTACGGCGAGACGACCGTCCTGGACAAGTGGCCGTCCAAGTCCAAGAACGACCGCGGCATCGTCCGCGTCGAGACCAAGGGCTACAAGCAGGACGGCACCGTCGTCTGCGTCTTCCGCCGCAAGGTGATGGTGCCGACCGAGACGTACATCAAGGAGCGCGGCGGCGAGCAGCCGGGGCGCCCCGAGCCGCTCTCCTGAACCACCCCCCTCCCAGAGACCCCGGACGGGTAGGCCGCCGTCATCGGCCGACCCCCACCCGGTCGGGGGCCCTGCTGCCGCAGCCACGCCGGCAGGGCCCCCGGAAATCCCCCCCCCGCCCGTTTTCAGACATTCCGGAGCCGCACGATGGGACGCCTCGCACAGACCGACGGCCTCACCGAGATCCAGCGGGACATCCTCGCCACCGTGCGGGATTTCGTCGACAAGGAGATCATTCCGGTCGCGACCGAGCTGGAGCACAAGGACGAGTACCCGACCGCGATCGTCGAGGGCATGAAGCAGCTCGGGCTGTTCGGCCTCACGATCCCCGAGGAGTACGGCGGCCTCGGCGAGTCCCTGCTCACCTACGCCCTGGTGGTCGAGGAGATCGCCCGCGGCTGGATGTCGGTCTCCGGCATCGTCAACACCCACTTCATCGTGGCGCACATGATCAACGCCCACGGCACCCAGGAGCAGAAGGACCACTTCCTGCCGAAGATGGCGGCCGGCGAAATCCGCGGCGCCTTCTCGATGTCCGAGCCCGGACTCGGCTCCGACGTTTCCGCCATCTCCACCAAGGGCGTCAAGGACGGCGAGTTCTACGTCCTCAACGGCCAGAAGATGTGGCTCACCAACGGCGGCACCTCCACCCTGGTCGCGGTCCTGTGCAAGACCGACGAGGGCGGCAGCTCCCCGTACAAGAACATGACCACCTTCCTGATCGAGAAGACGGCCGGTTTCGGCCCGAACCCGACCGTCCCCGGCCTCACCGTGCCCGGGAAGATCGAGAAGATGGGCTACAAGGGCGTCGACACCACCGAGCTGGTGCTCCAGGACGTGCGGATTCCGGCCAACCGCATCCTCGGCGGCGTCCCGGGCCGCGGCTTCTACCAGATGATGGACGGCGTCGAGGTCGGCCGGGTCAACGTCGCCGCCCGCGGCTGCGGCGTCGCCCGCCGCGCCTTCGAGCTCGGCATCTCCTACGCCCAGCAGCGCTCCACCTTCGGCAAGAAGATCGCCGAGCACCAGGCGATCCAGTTCAAGCTCGCCGAGATGGCCACCAAGGTCGAGGCCGCCCACCAGATGATGGTCATGGCCGCCCGCAAGAAGGACAGCGGCGAGCGCAACGACCTGGAGGCGGGCATGGCCAAGTACCTGGCCTCCGAGTACTGCAAGGAGGTCGTCGAGGACGCCTTCCGGATCCACGGCGGCTACGGCTTCTCGAAGGAGTACGAGATCGAGCGCCTCTACCGCGAGGCCCCGATGCTGCTCATCGGTGAAGGAACTGCGGAGATCCAGAAGATGATCGTCGGGCGCCGGCTCCTGGAGGAGTACAAGATCGCCGAGTGACGGCCCGGCCCCCGCCCGAACGCGGGGACCGCCGAGTGATTGCGAGGCCGCCCGCATTGACGGGCGGCCCGCTCCGAAACCGCCGGTCGACGGGCGTGCGGGCCCGTCCCGGCAGAGTGCCGTGCCCGTCACGGCCCGGCCTGGTCCGCCTGGGTCCGGCACGGCCTCCGGAAAGCGGCCGCAGGGCGTACAGCTGCAGCGACGCGCCCTGCGGCCGCTTCCGTACACCTTCTTCCACCCGGTACGGCCCGTGTCCCCCACCGGGTTCCGCCCGCACCCCTGCTGAGACAAGAGTCACCAGCCCTGTCCGGTCCCTTGGGAACCGGACCGGGGCGAGCTACGGTCGTAGAGGCAGGACGCGCGCACGCGCTCCCACCGGACACATGAACGAGCAGGCGGGTTGCCCACCCACCGTGTGCTCCCGATAGCATCCACCGGGACAGCAAGCCGTCCCTTCTATTACCGATCCCGCGGTGGCCCCCGTCCAGCGGCCATGATCCCCCGCGACAAAGGTTTTCGATGCCCATCAGCCCGTCCCCTCACACCTCCGTCACGGACCGCGATGCCCTCGCAGCCCCGGCGGCCGGTCGGCGACCCCGCGTGACCATCGCGCGCGGAGCCACCCCCTGGTTCGTCCCCACCCTCGCCACGGCCGCCGTGACCACCGCCCTCACCCGGCGCAACGGCAAGTGGGCCCTGGCGGCGGTACCGGCCTGTGCGCTCGGCGCGGGCATGCTGTGGTTCTTCCGCGACCCCGAGCGTGAGATCGGCACCGGCAGAGTCATCTCCCCCGCCGACGGCGTGGTCCAGAGCATCGACGCCTGGCCGGACGGCCGCACCCGGGTCGCGATCTTCATGAGCCCGCTCAACGTCCACGTCAACCGCGCGCCCCTGCCGGGCACGGTGACGTCGGTCGAGCACGTCGCGGGCGGCTTCGTGCCGGCCTTCAACAAGGACAGCGACCAGAACGAGCGGGTCGTCTGGCACTTCGACACCGAGCTCGGCGACATCGAGATGGTGCAGATCGCGGGGGCCGTGGCCCGCCGGATCGTGCCGTACGTGGCCGCCGGAACCAAGGTCGAGCAGGGCGACCGGATCGGCCTGATCCGGTTCGGCTCCCGGGTCGACACCTACCTGCCGGCCGGCGTCGAGGTCGGCGTCGAGGTCGGCCAGAAGACCACAGCCGGGGTGACGCGCCTTGACCGTGACTGATCCTGAAACAATCGTCGGCCTGGACGACGAGGAGACGGCCCTGCGCCGTCGCCGCTGGGCGCGCGACCGTGAGCTGCGCGCCCCGCGCTCCCCGCAGCACCTGTCCACCGCCGACTTCCTGACCCTGGGGAACGCCGTCTGCGGCTTCCTGGCGATCTACTCGATCACCACCGGGGTCCTGGTCCCGCACATCACCAACCCGGACGCCGCTCCGGACCGGCACAGCGCCGCCACCGCGGTGACGCTGCTGCTGATCGGCTCGATGTGCGACCTCTTCGACGGCCTGGTGGCGCGGAAGCTCCGCTCCTCCGCCCTCGGAGCGGAACTCGACAACCTGGCCGACCTGATCAGCTTCGGCATCGCGCCGGCCTACTTCGTCGCGGTCTGGGGCATGGTCTCCCAGGGCTCCAACACCAAGCTCTCGGCGCTGATCGCGCTGACCGTGCTGCTCGCGGTGGTCCTGCGGCTGGCCCGCTTCTCGACCGTCAAGATGCGGCCCGGGGTGTTCCAGGGCATGCCCTGCCCGATGGGCGCGATGACGGTCATCGCCATCGTGCTGCTCGACCCGCCGTTCCTGCCCGGTCTGCTCGCCATCTTCGGCGCCGCGTACCTCATGGTCAGCCGGATCGAGTACCCGAAGCCCCAGGGGCTGCTGGCCACCGCCACGCTCTGCTGGGTCGTCGTGGCGATCGGCTGCCTGGCCGCCTGGGCGACCGGGCTGCCCGGCGGCGACACCCTGATGCACGTCGGGGCCTTCGCCCAGATCACGCTCGCCGCGATGGCGCCGCTGCTGGTCATCCGGCGCAAGGTCGGGCAGAAGGTCGGCGACGTCCGCGCCCGGCGGGCGGAGTCGCGGCTCGGCTGAGCCACCGCACGACGTACGGAGAAGGGCCCGGAACCTGATGGTTCCGGGCCCTTCCGTCGTGCTCGTGCCGGGTGTGCCGGCCAGGCGCCCGCCGGTGTGGGCCTAGGCCCCGCCGGTGTGGACGCTGAACGCCGAGCGGCGGGCCGCCCGGGCCACGCCCGGGTCCGGGTGGACGCCGGAGACCGCCGTCAGCACCGAGGCCGCCCGCGGGTGCCCGGACTGCCGGGCCCGGGCGAACAGCCGCACCGGGTCACCCGCCGAGGCGCCCTCGACGTGCCCCACCAGCAGCTCCGTCTCGCCGTGGTCCAGCACCGCCGCCGCCGTGTCCACCCACAGCCAGGCCGCGTCCTCGGCGCCCAGCACGTCCGCCGGGGCGACCCCCTCGTCCGAACGCTCGGCCAGCCAGAGCAGCGCGTACGGGCGCAGCACCGGCTCGTCCACCGCCGCCCGCACCGCCTGCTCGGCCGGACCGCCCGCCACCCGCAGCGCCTCGAAGGCCAGACCGCGCACCAGCGCGTCGTCACCCTGGGCCGCGTCCAGCAGCTCGGCCACCGCGCGGTCCGCCGGGCGGGCCGCCACCCAGGCGCGGAACTCCGCCCGGGCCGGGCCCGGCGAGTAGTCCGCGCAGGCGTTCAGCAGCTCGAAGGCGCTCTGCTCGATGTGCCCGGCCGCGGTCTGGGCGACGGTGCAGATCTCCTCCAGCTTCGCCCGCACCGCCCAGTGGCCCAGCGGGGACAGCTCGGCGGCGTCGTCGCGGCGCACCACGGCGCCGACCGCCGTCAGGCCGTCCAGCATCCAGTCCAGGACCGCGGCCACGTCGGAGACGGCGGCCGGGGTGTCGATCTGCGGCGCCCGGCAGGTGCCGCGGACGGCGGACACCGCCGAGGCGGCGTGCGGCACCGGCGACAGGCCCGGGTTGCCCAGCCCGGCGCCGACCCGGCGCTCGTCCAGGCCGCGGCGCAGCAGCTCCAGCAGCTCGCTCTCGGCCACCGGGCCGTCCACCAGGTGCAGGAAGGACAGCAACTGCGGGGCCTGGTCCACGGCCTGGCCGGCCAGGACCGCGAACACCCCGCGCAGCGCGGCGGGCGGCACCGGGGCGAGCAGCGTCCAGGCGTCGAACAGCCCGGACCAGCCGCGCACCACGGCCTCGTCGTCGTGCTCCCAGGCGTGCAGGCGCCAACCGGGGCCCGCTCCGCCGTCCCGGGCCTCCACCAGGCCCACCAGCAGGGCCTGGCCCCAGGCCTTGACCGCCGCGCCGACCGTCATGGCCAGCGCCCGGCCGGCGTCGCGGGCGTCGTCCGGGAGCAGCTCGCCGCGCTTGTCGACCTCCGCCAGCTCCCCGGCCCAGCGGGCGATCCGGACGGCGTCCACCAGCATCCGACGGGCCAGCGGCGCCAGCTCGGCCGGCGCGGGGAAGCCCTCCGGCACCGGAACCCGGCCCCGGCCGGGGGCCGGCGCGGGCCCACGGCGCCGGGGTACGGCGGCCCCGCCCGGCCTGCCGCCGGAAGGCCGTTGGGCCGTACCTGGGAGACGGGTCACCGTCGCACCGGTACCGATCGTCGGCGGGAGCGGGGCATCACGGTCGCGCGGGTTCCGAGACGTCACGTCGAGCAGTCTTCCCCTTGTACCGGCCTTCTGTCACATCCGGTTGCCCGTACGACCGCTCGACCGGGGGCGGCACCTCCGCAAGATCGGGCAACAGAGGCAAACCGCCTGGCCGGAAACGTGTGGCGGGGTCATGCCAGGGGGCGGCGGGGCGTCACGCTGCGTGTGGGGACGGGGCCTGTGGGTGGTTTCACGGGGGCGGGAGGGGTGGGGCGCGGTGCAAGTGGAGGGCTGCGATCCGGCCAGGTGGCATGTGCCTGCGGGGGGGGACGCGGCGGCACCGGAAGTCGGCGGGGTCGACTTCCGGTGCAGGGGGTGAGGAGGGGAAGGGAGCTGCTGACGGGCTTGGGGTGGGTTTTCGGGAGCAAGGTTTGCCCCTGAGGGCGGGTCAGGGGGGTGGGGCCGGAGGGGAGGGGCGGGGAGGGGCGGGGAGGGGCGGGGAGGGGGAAGGGGAGGGCCGGAGGGGGTGGGTCAGAGGAGCGGGGTCAGCCAGCGGCGGAGGAGTTCGGTGTAGTGGTCCGGCGCCGAGTTCCAGAGGGCCGCGTGCTCGGCACCCGGGAAGCGCTGGAGGTTCACCACGTCGTGGCGGGCCGCGGCCAGGTGCTCCACCGTGCCGATCGGCGCGAGCGTGTCGTCCGGACTGTGCAGCACCAGGGTCGGGACCCGCAGGTCCGCGCCCTCCGCCAAGCGGGAGGAGTCCGCCAGGTCGACGCCCGTACGGCCCTCCGCCGCCAGCGCGCCGAGCTCGGCGGAGACCCCGGTGAAACCCGCCCGGGCCGCGTCCCGACGGGCGGCCGTGGGCAGGTCCAGGACCGGCGAGTCCAGCACGATCCCCCTGATCGCGTGCGCCCAGGCCGAACGCGCCGCCGTCTGCAGCACCGTCGTCGCACCCACCGACCAGCCGTACAGGATCACCCGGCCCGCGCCGTGGTCCAGGGCCAGCCGCATCGCCGACTCGACGTCCCGCCACTCCGTCTCGCCGAAGTGGCTGTAGCCGTCCGGGGACGCCGGGGCGCCCTCGTCGCCGCGGTAGGTGACCACCAGCGCCGGCAGACCCAGGCGGTGCAGGGCCGGCAGCACCGGAAGCACCTGCTGGCGGTCCGCCTCCGGGCCGTGGACCAGGATCACCCAGGTACCGCGCTTGCCGCCGAGCAGCCAGACCGGCAGCGGGCCGAGCTCGCCGTCGGCCACCGTGTCGGTGAAGGCCAGGCCGAGCGCCGAGGTCGGATCGCCCAGGTGCACGCGCGGAGTGAAGCGGACCTCGGTGCCGGGCGTCAGGGTGCCCCGGTCCGCCCGGACCAGCCGGCGGGTGACGCCCTGCGCGTCACTGTGCAGGACCTCCTCCACCACCGCGTGCCCGCCGTCCGCCCACTCCACCGCCCAGCGACCGGGGCGCAGGCTCTCCGGACGCCGACTGAACGTCACCCGCCCCGCCGCGAGGCTCTGCACCAGCACCGGCCCCGAATCCGGGCCGTCGGCGGCCGGGCCCGCGCCCGGACGGACCAACCGCTCGGAGGCCCGACGGCCGACGACCAGGACGGCGGCCCCGGCGGCGGCGGCCGCCACGACGGCTGCGGTTCCCCAACGCATATCGATCCCCGCTCTGTTCACTGACCCGGACGGTGTTCGAGGACCAGTCCACAAGGAGGGTGGCGGGGCGGCCACTGGGCGGGGCCGTCTGGGGGGCCGCTGCGCGGGGCTGTGGTGGGGGGGTGGGC
>NZ_JBHZCY010000171.1:0-17528 GCF_042786665.1 Kitasatospora sp. NPDC059146
CCCTCGGTCTCCTGCTGCGCGGCCCACCGGTCGACGGCGGCCAGCGCGGCGGGCGCGTCCAGGTCGTTCGCCAGCGCGGTGCGGACCTCGGCGAGCAGCTGCTCGGCGGCCGGGCCGTCCGGCCGGGAGACGGCGGCCCGCCAGCGGGCGAGGCGCTCGACGGCCTCGTCCAGGACGGCCTTGGTCCACTCCCAGTCCTCGCGGTACTGGTGGGAGAGCAGCGCCAGGCGGATCGCCGCCGGGTCGACGCCCTCGCGGCGCAGGGCCGACACGAAGACCAGGTTGCCGCGGGACTTGGACATCTTCTGGCCGTCCAGCCCGACCATCCCGGCGTGCACGTACGCCTTGGCGTACGGGTGGGAGCCGGTGGCGCTGTGGGCGTGCGCGGCGCCCATCTCGTGGTGCGGGAAGGACAGGTCGCTGCCGCCGCCCTGGATGTCGAAGCCCATGCCCAGGTACTGCAGGGCGATGGCCACGCACTCGATGTGCCAGCCGGGGCGGCCGTGGCCGAGCTCGGTGTCCCAGGCGGGCTCGCCCGGGCGGGCGGCCAGCCAGAGCAGGGCGTCCAGCGGGTTGCGCTTGCCGGCGCGGTCCGGGTCGCCGCCGCGCTCGGCGAAGACCGGGCGCATGGCCTCGCGGGTGAGCCCGGAGACCTCGCCGAAGTGCGGGTCGGCGTCGACCGAGTAGTAGATGTCCCCGTCGACCCGGTAGGCGGCGCCGGAGGCCAGCAGCTTCTGGACGATCGGGACGATCCACGGGATCGACTCGACGGCGCCCACGTAGTGGGCCGGCGGGAGCAGCCGCAGGGCCGTCATGTCCTCGCGGAACAGGGCGGTCTCGCGCTCGGCGAGGGCCACCCAGTCCTGGCCGGTCTCGACGGCGCGCTGGAGCAGCGGGTCGTCCACGTCGGTCACGTTCTGGACGTAGAGGACGTCGTGGCCGGCGTCCCTCCAGACCCGCTGCACCAGGTCGAAGGCGTTGTAGGTGGCGGCGTGGCCCATGTGGGTCGCGTCGTAGGGGGTGATGCCGCAGACGTAGATCCGGGCGGTGCCGTCCTGCGGCACGACCTCGCGGACCGTGCCCGCTGCGGTGTCGAAGATGTGGAGGGGGAGCCCCTGACCAGGCAGGGCGGGAACCTCGGAGGCGGGCCAGGCATGCATGGGATCGACCTTAACCTTGAGAACATTTGAAAGCCTAACCAGTAACGAAGATCGACTGGATTAGCTTCCTGTCGTTGCCCGGTCACCCTGCGACTGGTCCGGCGCGTTCCCTTTCGGACCGGTGATTCGGTCCGATCGTTTCCGGACACGGGTGAGCGCCCGGTCGGCCCTGCCGCCGACCGGGCGCCCGGCTCCTCGGAGGAGCGGCCGGAGCCGCTACGACCGCTGCCAGAGGGCCGGCACGTTCGGCGGCTCCCAGCCCACCAGGGCGGTGTGCGCCTGGAGGCAGACGTAGGAGGCACCGGAGTAGGTGACGCGGTCGCCCGCGTTGTACGCCCGGCCGGCCGCCCAGCTGCCGCTCGGCGGTGTGGTGGGCCCGCCGGTCGGGGTGGCCGTCGGGGTTCCGGTCGGGGTGGCGGTGGCCGTCGGGCTCGGCGTGCCCGGGGTCTGCGGCACGTCCAGCACGAAGTCGAAGGTGGCGTTCTCGCCGGATCCGTTCTGCTGGACGTTCATCAGCAGCCGGGCGTCGTAGATGGTGTCGGTGTTGTTGCGCGGCTCGCCCGGGAAGTACAGCTGGGTGGTCAGGATCGGCCGGCCGGGGGCCTGGAGCTTGACGTGCAGGTGCCGGGTGCGGCCCGGGTAGAGGCCCGGGACGACGGTGTCCAGCTTGTAGGCGCCGTTGGCGTCGGTGAACTGGTGGCCGCGGAAGGTGTAGCCGACGTTGTCGTAGTTCCCGCCGTCGTCGGCCTGCCAGAAGTCCAGCAGGACGCCGGGGACGGGCCGGCAGGCGCGGCCGAAGACGTAGCCGCTGACGGTCAGCCGGGTGCCCGGGCCGTCGTTCACCATCGAGCTGCGCAGCGGGGAGTTGGGCTTGAAGTACGGGCCCTCGATCTGCTCGACGGTCGGGTCGTCCCCGTCGTGGCACTCGGGGGTCAGGCCGGGGATGCGGCCGGCGCCGACCTTGTCGCGGGCCAGGGCGACCCCGCCGCCGACGAGCAGCGGTGCGGCCCCGAGCGCGGCGGCGGCCTTCAGGACGGTCTTGCGGCTGATCATGCCGTCGGACGGGGGCATGCGCCGTCTCCTTCCGGTGGATCCTTCGTGGGGGGGGAGGTGGGGGGCGGCCCTTGCCATGGTGGGGGCATGACAAGGGCCGAACCGGCCGCCGTCCGCGCGCTGGCCCGGCCGCCGGTGGCCAGTAGGAACGTTACGGACCGTCCGGTGCGACGGCGATGGACATGATCCGGGGATCGTGGTGATTTCCGTCGACCCTGCCCCGGAACTCCCCCGGGGTCATCCCGGTCTCCCGCCGGAAGAAGCGGCAGAAGTACGCCGGGTCCGCGAAACCGGCCTCCTTGGCGACCTGGCGGATCGTCAGATCGGTGCAGGCGAGCAGCCGTTTGGCCTCCAGGGTCTGCTGCCGGCGGATCAATCCGCCCGGGGTGCGGCCGGTGGCCTGCTTGACCAGGGTCTGCAGGTGCCCCGGGGAGACCCCGAGTTCCTGGGCGGTGGAGGCCACCGAGTGCCGCACCCCGCCCGGCTTGGCGATCAACCGGGTGAAGGCGGCCGCCAGTTCGGCCGGCCGGGTGGGCACCGCGGGCCGGTCGTCCGGGGTGCAGGCGCGCAGCGCCCGGACGATCAGGATGTGCAGGCTGGCCCGCAGCACGCCCTGGTAGCCGGGCGCCCTGGTCCGGTACTCCTGCTCCATGTCGGCGAGCAACCGGGCGATGGGGCCGGCCTGTTCGCCGAGCGCGATGCCGGGGCGGGCGGCCAGCGCGCGCAGCGCGGCGAGGTCCTGGGGGTGCCCCAGCAGGAAGTCCTCGTTGAACAGGACGACCCGGCCGGTGAGCTCCTCGGCGTCCGCCCAGTGGTGCACCTGGCCGGGCGTGATCACGCACAACTGCGGTGGCGCCAGCGCCCGGTGGACCAGGTCCAGGACGTGGGCGCCGTGGCCGCCGGTGACCATGACGATCTCGTGGAACGAGTGCCGGTGGGGGAAGTTGGCACGGGAGAGCGGGCCGATCGCGTCGAAACTTCCGATCGCGAAGGGCAGCACGTGGGGCAGTGGGACCTGCAGGCGGTGCAACGGCAGGTCCGGCGCGGGGCGGGGGGTGGGGGTGGTCCGTCGCACGTCCATCGGAGCAGTGTGCGACCTGTTCCGGCGACAGGTCCAGACCACCGGCCGGTAACCCCGGCGGAACCCCCGCTCCACCCGGCGCAACCCCCGCTACGCCGGCGGAACCAGCGCTACACCGGCGGCCAGGGGATCGCGGGCCAGTCCTCGGAGGGCAGCGGGTGCTTGCCCGAACCGAGCAACCCGGCCACCCGGGCGCGGGTGGCGTCCAGTTCGGCGGCGGTCAGGTGCGGCGCCAGCCGCTCGGCCAACGCCCCCTCCAACTGCTCGGCCAGCCCGGCCAGCACCTCCAGCGCCTCGGCGGGCAGCGGGTCGCCCGCCCAGCCCCAGAGCAGGGTGCGCAGCTTGCCCTCGGTGTTGAAGGTGACGCCGTGGTCGATGCCGTACACCCGGCCGTCGGCGGCCGGGATCAGGTGGCCGCCCTTGCGGTCGGCGTTGTTGAGCACCGCGTCCAGCACCGCGAGCCGGCGCAGCCGCCGGTCGTCGTGGTGCACCAGCAGCGCGGTGCGGCCGCCCTCGACCTCGGCCCGGACGATCGGCAGCCAGCCCTCCTCCGGGCCGGCCGGGTCCTGCAGCGCCAGCAGCGGCTCGGCCTCCGGGTCGGGCTCGACCCACAGCTGCACCATGCCCGGCCCGTGCGGGCCGTCGCGCAGCACGGTCGGCGGGATCAGCTCCCAGCCGGTCGCCGCGGACAGCTCGTACGCGGCGAGCTCGCGGCCGGCCAGGGTGCCGTCCGGGAAGTCCCACAGCGGGCGCTCGCCCGCCACCGGCTTGTAGACGGCCTGGGCGCTCAGCCCGTCGTGCTCGACGGTGCAGTACAGCGCGGCGTTGGAGGCCTCGGTGAGCCGGCCGTGCACGGTCAGCCCGCCCCGGCGCAGCAGCGCCAGGGCGGTGGGCACGTCGGCGGCGAGGGCGGCGGCCGCCGCCGGGTCGGCCTGCGGCGGGGTCTCGGTGTTCAGCGCCGGTAGCCGTTCGCGCGCGGGCACAGGTGGCCCTCCGGGTCCAGCGGCAGGTTGCAGAACGGGCAGGGCTTGCGGCCGGCCGCGACCAGGTCCAGCGCGCGCTTGGCGAACACCCGGGCCATCGCGCCGGACAGCCGCACCCGCAGCATGTCCGGGCCGTTCTCGTCGTCCTGGAGGGCGGCCTCCTCGCCGTCCTCCTCCTCGTCCTCCTCCACCAGCGCCTGGGCCTCGACCACCAGGCAGGCGTCCACGCTGTCCCAGGCCAGGGCCATGGTGCCGACCCGGAACTCCTGCTCCAGCGGGAGGTCCAGCGGGGCGGTGTCGAGCAGGTCCTGGGGCGCGGCGGCCGGGATGGCGGAGTCGCCCCCGCTGCGTCGCAGCGCCTCGTCCAGGACCTCCTCGATGCGCTCGGCGAGCGCGGCGACCTGGGTCTTCTCCAGCAGCACGCTGGTGATCCGGCCCCGGGCGCTGGCCTGCAGGTAGAACGCCCGGGCGCCGGGCTGGCCGACGGTGCCGGCCACGAACCGTTCGGGCTGGTCGTAGAAGAAGACCTGACGGGGCACGCTCTAGCTCCGGATCGTGTCGGTCGGTGCGGATCCGCCAAGCGGGATCGCGGGGTTGTCCACCTGGGCGGGTGGTCGGACTACGGGGCACTCACCAGTCACCCTACGACCTCCGGGCCCCGGTCGGGGAGCCGAGCCGGGGGCCGCGGACGGGGTGGCACCCGCCGACCCGGACGGTGTCGCGCGCCGTTCGGACGGGGTGCGTGGGGCGGGCCGGGTGCGTGGGGCGGGCGGCGCCGCTCAGGCCGTACCGCCGACCACCGCGTCACCCGCCGGGGTGGCCGGGGCGGCGGAGGGCCGGGGCGCCAGCGAGGCGAGGTCGCCGGTGTCGCCCGTTCTGAGCACGAAGGGCCGCTGCGGGGTGTAGCGGATCGCGGTGACCGAGCAGGGCTCGACGCTGATCCGCTGGAAGTGGTCCAGGTGCAGGCCGAGCGCGTCGGCCACCACCGCCTTGATCACGTCCCCGTGCGAGCAGGCGATCCAGACCGCGTCCTCGCCGTGCTCGTCGGCGATCCTCGCGTTCCACTCGCGGACGGCGTCGACCGTACGGTGGCTCAGCGCGCGCAGCGACTCGCCGCCCGGGAAGGCCGCGGCGGAGGGGTGGTCCTGCACGGTGCGCCAGAGCGGCTCCTTGGCCAGCTCCGCCAGCGGGCGGCCGGTCCACTCGCCGTAGTGGCACTCCCCCAGCCGCTCGTCCTCGGTCGGCGCGCCCAGTTCGGGGCGGGCGGCGAGCAGCGGCTCCAGGGTCTGCCGGCAGCGCTCCAGCGGGCTGCTGACGGCGAGCGCCAGCGGGATCCCGGCCAGCCGCCCGGCCAGCGCGGCGGCCTGGGCGCGCCCGGTGTCGTCCAGGTCCACGCCGGGGGTCCAACCGGCCAGGATCCCGGCGGTGTTCGCGGTCGAGCGGCCGTGACGGACGAGCAACAGGGTGGGCATGGGGCTCAGCCTACGGCCTCCGGACCCCGCCATGGAGTGCGGTCCGGGGGACAATGGCCCGCATGATCGTGCACTGCGCCGCGTACCGGGACGGCCGCCGGCTCGGGACCTCCGAGGACCTGACCGACTCGCTCGCCACCGCGCGCGCGGCCGGCCCGGGAGCGTTCGTCTGGATGGGCCTGTTCGAACCGACGACCGAGGAACTCGACCGGGTCGGCAAGGAGTTCGCGCTGCACCCGCTGGCCGTCGAGGACGCCGTCAGCGCCCACCAGCGCCCCAAGGTCGAGGCCTACCAGGGCTCGCTGTTCGTCACCCTCAAGACCCTCGGCCACCACCCCGACACCCGTACCGTCACCAGCGGCGAGGTGATGGTCTTCCTCGGCCCGGACTTCGTGATGACCGTCCGGCACGGCGAGGACACCCCGCTCAGCGGCCTTCGGGCCCGGCTCGAACGGCAACCCGAACTGCTGCGCTACGGGCCCAGCTCGGTGCTGCACTCGGTCTGCGACACCGTGGTGGACGGCTACGTCGAGGTGGCCACCGCGCTCCAGGCCGACCTGGACGAACTGGAGGCGGACGTCTTCGCCCCCGGCCGGGTCGGCCGCGACACCGCCGGGCGGATCTACGGCTACAAGCGCCAGGTGATGACCGTCCGCCGGGCCGTCGCCCCGCTGCTGGAACCGATGCTGCGGCTGGAGCGCGGCGCCCCCTTCGTCCAGCCGGAGACCGCCCCCTACCTGCGGGACGTCGCCGACCACCTGGCCCGGGTGAACGACCAGGTGGAGGGCATGGACCGGCTGCTGTCCGACATCCTCGGCGCCAACCTGGCCCAGGTGAGCGTGCAGCAGAACAACGACATGCGGAAGATCTCGGCCTGGGCGGCGCTGGCCGCCGTACCGACCATGATCGCGGGCGTGTACGGGATGAACTTCGACGACATGCCCGAGCTCCACCAGCCCTGGGGCTACCCGGCGGTGCTGTCGCTGATGGCGCTGGTCTGCGTGGTGCTGCACCGGGTGTTCAAGCGGCACGACTGGCTGTAGTGCCGCTCGGACCCCTCCGGCGGATCAGGCGAGTCCGGCCCGCTCCAGCGCCTCCACGCCGGTGCGCAGCGCCTGGATCCGCTCGTCGAGGGTGAAGCCGGCGGGGGCCAGGGTCAGCGTGGTGACGCCGGCGTCGGCGTAGGCCTGCATCCGGTCGGCGATCCGGGCGGTGTCGCCGATCAGCGAGGTGGCGTCGATCAGGTCGTGCGGGACGGCGGCCGCGGCGCCCGCGTAGTCCTTGGCCAGGTACTTCTCCTGGATCTCGTCGGCGGCCTGCTCGTACCCCATGCGCCGGGTCAGCTGGTTGTAGAAGTTCTTCTCCTTGCTGCCCATGCCGCCGATGTACAGGGCGGCGTAGGAACGCTGGGAGTCGACCCCGGCCTTGATGTCCTCGCCGACCGCGAGGGTGACGGTCGGGCAGAGGTCGAAGCCCTCCAGGGACTTGCCGGCCTTGGCGCGCCCGGCCTTCAACGGGTCCAGCGAGAGCGCGGCGTGCTCGGGGGCGAAGAAGATGCCGAGCCAGCCGTCGGCGATCTCGCCGGTCTGCTCCAGGTTCTTCGGGCCGATCGCGGCGATGTACAGCGGGATCTGCTCGCGCACCGGGTGCACGGTCAGCTTGATCGGCTTGCCCGGGCCGCCGGGCAGCGGCAGGGTCCAGTTCGCCCCCTCGTGCACCAGGCGCTCGCGGGACATCGCCTTGCGGATGATCTCCACGTACTCCCGGGTGCGGGCGAGCGGCTTGTCGAACTTCACGCCGTACCAGCCCTCGGAGACCTGCGGGCCGGAGACGCCGAGGCCGAGCCGGAAGCGGCCGCCGGAGAGGGTGTCCAGGGTCGCGGCGGTCATCGCGGTCATCGCCGGGGTACGGGCCGGGATCTGGAAGATGGCCGAACCGACGTCGATCCGCTCGGTCTTCGCGGCGACGAAGCTCAGCACCGTCGCGGCGTCCGAGCCGTACGCCTCCGCCGCCCAGCAGACCGAGTAGCCGAGCCGGTCCGCCTCCTGGGCCACCGCGATGTTGTCGGCGTCCATGCCGAGTCCCCAGTAGCCGAGGTTGATGCCGAGTCGCATGTGCCGAACCTTCCAGTCGGGTGGGCCCGGTGGCCAGTCGGGCGGGCGTCGTGGCCGGTCGGGCGGGGCGTGCCAGCACGTCGGGCGGGCCTTGCCGGCGAGCGTAACCGCGCCCGGCCAGGTCATGCTACTGACGGGTAGTGGTGGTCTGGGTCACACCCGCCGCATTGATCGTTCTGCGGGTCGGCACCCCTGCCCGGGGACCGGCCGCTACGCTCAGCCGACGTGGGGAGCGCTCTCCCCACCTGCACGTTCACCGGGGCTACCGGGCCACCGGTGCCACCGGCCAGTGGAGGGCCCGTCCGATGGAAAAGCGTCACCTCGGCCGTACCGGCCTACAGGTCTCCCGCCTCGGTCTCGGCACCATGACCTGGGGCCGCGACACCGACGAGCACGAAGCCGCCGAGCAGCTCAAGGAGTTCGTCGACGCCGGCGGAAACCTGGTCGACACCGCCGACGTGTACGCCGACGGCGGGGCCGAGTACCTGATCTCCCGCCTCACCGACAGCCTCGTCCCCCGCTCCGAACTCGTCATCGCCACCAAGGCGGGCAGCGTCCCCGAGTCCGCCCGCCGCTTCGACGGCTCCCGCGGCCACCTGCTCGCCGCCCTCGACGCCTCGCTGCACCGGCTCGGCACCGACTACGTCGACCTGTGGCAGGTCCACGCCTTCGACCCGACCACGCCCCTGGAGGAGACCCTCAGCGCCCTCGACATCGCCGTCTCCTCCGGCCGCGCCCGCTACGCCGCCGTCTGCGACTTCAGCGGCTGGCAGCTCGCCAAGGCCGCCACCTGGCAGCGCGCCCACCACGACCGGATGCCGCTGGCCGGCGCCCAGGTGGAGTACTCGCTGCTCCAGCGCGGCATCGAGCGCGAGGCGCTGCCCGCCGCCCTCGACGCCGGGGTCGGCATCCTGGCGGGCTCGCCGCTCGGCCGCGGGGTGCTCACCGGCAAGTACCGGCACGGCGTCCCGCAGGACTCGCGCGGCGCCTCGCCCTACCTGTCCGGGTTCGTCCAGCCCTACCTCGGGGAGCGCTCCCGGCGGATCGTCGACGCCGTCGCCACCGCCGCCGACGGGCTCGCCAGCAGTCCGCTCGCGGTCGCGCTGGCCTGGGTCCGGGACCGGCCCGGGGTGGCGAGCGCGCTGATCGGGGCGCGCACCGTGGCGCAGCTCCAGGCGGCGCTGTCAGTGGAGGCGCTTACGCTTCCGGGTGAGATCCGCGGCGCGCTGGACGACATCTCGTCGCCGGTGCACCGCTACCCGGACCAGGGGTGGACGGAGCTGTAGCCCTGGCGCCGGGCGGTCGAGCAGAACGTGCGGTGCAGAACGACGCGGTACAGAACGACGCGGTACAGAACGAGCAGTGCAGAACGTGCAGTGGAGTGAGCTTTGGAGCGGACGACGATGAGTGGCACGGGCAACGGCGCTCCGGAGGGGGCTGCGGCCGCGGCCGCGCCCGACCAGGCGACGATCGCGGACATCGTGGCGCGGATGCGCCGGATCGAGCAGCAGGAGGCACGGCCGGGGGCCCACCGGCTCGGGCCTTCCGCTCCGAAGGCTCCGACGGCTTCGGGGGCTTCGGGGGCTTCGGAGGCTTCGGAGGCCGAGGGGTCCGGGGCCGAGGCGTCCGGAGCCGAGGGGGCCGCGCCGGTGGCTTCCGAGCCGGGTGTCGATGAGGCGACGGCTGCTCCCTCGGCGGCTGAACCGGCCGCGGCCGCCCCGGCCGCCCCGGTGGCCCCGCCGGCCGCCCGGCCGGCCGCTCCCCCGGTCGCCGCGCCGATGCGGGCCGCCGCACCGAGCGCGGACGCGCTCCGGGAGACCACCGCGGTACTGACCGCCGGTGGCGCCCCCGCCGACCTGGCCGCCGCCGCGGTGGCCGCGCTCGGCGAGGGGGCCGCGGAGCAGCTGCGCGAGGACCCGTGGGCGGTTCTCGGGCTCGCAGGTGTGCGCCCCGAGCACGCGGACCACTTCGCCCGCGGCCTGCTCGGCACCTCGGTCGGACCGGACGACGAGCGGCGCGCCCGGGCCCTGGTGGTCTGGCTGCTGGAGCAGGCGGCGCTGCGCGGGCACTCGGCCCAGGACGCGAAGGACGTGGTCGCCGGACTGGAACGGCTCCGGGTCCCGGACCCGCTCGCCGCGATCGCGGAGGCCGTCGCCGAGGGGCGGTTGCTGTCGTTCCAGGAGGAACTGACCGGACCCGGCGCCCCGGCGGCGAACAGCGACGAGGAGGAGGCCGAGCCGCCGACCCGGATGCTGCTCGCCCTGGAGGGTCCGGCGATGGCGGAGGACAGCCTCGCCGAGAAGCTGCTCCAGCTGATGGCCACCTTCGTGCCGGGCGAGGACGCCGGGGAGGAGGAGGGCGAGGAGCCGGATGCCGGGGAGCCGTCCCCGGAGGCGAGCTCCGGGGAGTCCGCCGAACCCGAACCCGCTGCTCCCGCACCCGCCGCTCCCGGCCCCGCCGCCTGGGAGGCCGCCGCCGAAGCCGCGCCGTCCTCCTCCTCGACCGCCCTGATCCGGGCCGTCGCCGGGAGCGCCCTGGTGCTGCACACCGGTGGCGACGCGGCTAGGGCCGAGCCGGCCGCACTGCTCGCCGCCGCGACGGGGCTCGGGCTGCGGGCCTGGGCCGCCACCTGGACCGACCAGGGCCGGGACTCCTTCGACGCCCTCTCCCCCGCCGCGACGCCGGTGGTGACCCTCGCCGAGCTGCTGTCCGGTACGGCCGGCCCCGGCCGCGCCGCCGACGGCACGCTCGCGCTGGACCTCCTGGTCCTGCTGGACGCGCCGCTGCTGGACGTCGAACTGGCCGCCACCGTCCTGGAGTCGCTCGCCGACGGCACCCGGCTGGTGCTCAGCGGGGATCCGGGCCAGCTCTGGTCGGCCGGCCCCGGCCGGTTCTTCGCCGACCTGCTGGCCGCCAAGGCCTGCCCGGCGGTCGCCTCCCGCACCCCGGACTTCGGCCCGATCGGCGAGCTGGTGTCCGGGGTCGGCGTCGGCGAGCTGCAGCCGGTCGAGGCGCCGGAGAAGGAGGTGGTCATCCTGGCCGCCAAGGACGGCGGCGAGGCCGTCCACCGCGCCGTCCAGCTGCTCACCGACTCCATCCCGCGCGCGCTCGGCATCCCCGCCGAGCAGGTGGTGCTGCTCACCCCGGGCCACGGCGGCCCGGCCGGCACCCGTGCGCTGAACGCGGCCGCGAAGGCCCGGCTGAACCCCGGCCCCGGCCGGTTCGGCGGCTTCGACCCGGGCGACCGGGTGGTGGAGTCCCCCGCCCCCGGGGTCACCCGCCCGGCCCGGGTGCTGGACGGCGACGCGGCCGGACTGCACCTGGAGTTCCCGGACGGCTCGCGCCGGACCGTCCCGCCCGCGGAGGCCGGCCGGCTGCGGCACGGCTGGGCGCTGACCGTCCACCAGGCGCTGGGCCGCCGCTGGCCCGCCGCGGTGGTCGTGGTCCCGGAGGACGCCGGGGCGGCGCTCTCCCGGCAGTGGGTCTACACGGCCTTCGGGCGCGGCGAGCGGCACCTGTCGGTGGTCCACGCGGCGGGCCCGGCGCTCGCCCAGGCCGTCGCCGAGCGCCCGGCGCAGCCGCGCACCACCCGGCTCAGGGCGATCCTCGCGGAGAACGCGGTCACCGAGGACTGATCCGCCCGTCGGTCGGCCGTCCGTCCGGTCGTCCGGACGACCGACCGACCGACGAACGCGTGAGGGGCGGGCCCGGAGTTCCGGGCCCGCCCCTCACACGTTCGTCCGACGTCAGTCGTCCGGGTCCTCGTCGTCGTAGACCTCGCTCACGTCGAACCGGCAGATCAGCAACTGCGGGTCCGCGTGCTCGAAGGGCTCCGGCAGCCACTCCCCCGGCTCGGTCGGCTCGGCCGCCGCCACCCAGAGCGTCGAGTCCGCCTCCTCCAGGCCGAACTCCTCACTGCGGGCGGCGATCTCGTCCGGCTCGTACTCGCCGAACAGCACGCCGATCGCGGAGTTCACGCCGCTGGCACCCCCCGGGGTCAACGACTCGTCGAGCCGCTCGGCCTGCGCGCGCAGCCGCTTGGGGTCGACCACGTGGTAGTCGCGGCGGATCAGCACGCTGATCGCCTCGGGCTGCTCCGGGCCGTGGTAGCCGCCCGGTCCCTCGTCGCCGGGGATCTCGAAGGGGGTGACCTCGTCGTAGACCTCGTACAGGAGTTGGTCGTAGGCGATGGCCGCCGTCGCGAGCTGCTCGTAGGCAGCGGTGACGGCGGGATCATCAGCTGCGTTGGGGCTTGACACCGCTTCCAGATGACGGTCGATGGCGGCCTTGACCGCCTCAGCGGCGGCGCGTACCTCGGCAATGGTGGGCTGCGCGGCATCAGACATGGTGCAGACGCTATCTCCCCGCGGCGCCGGTACGCACAGCGGTTGTCACCTACACCCGCGATTTCACCGCAACTTCCCCCCTGATGTCCGATTCCGTGCGTTCTGTCCCCCGCCGGGACCGGCGCGGGGCGGGCGCAGAGGGCGCGCAGGCGGTCCAGCGGGGCCGTCCGGGTACCGCTTCGCGCGCCGGTATCGGGGTATCCCCTCCACAGCAGCAACAGAACTGATGCACTGTCAGACGGGCCTCCGGACCGGGCGCCGTCGAACCGCCGCACCGGGGCGGGAGGACGGCCGGAAATACCCCGGCCGACTGTCCGGGGCAGGCCGTAGGCTTGCGTGCAGGTGATCCTCAGGAGGAGCGTTTTGACCCCACCGAAGCCGGTCCGGCAGCCGGAGTACGAGTACCAGTCGCTGCGCATGCCGCGCGGTACCACCCGCAACGCGGCGCGCCAACTGCTCACCGAGCACGCCGAGTACGGGCACTGGGAGCTCGACCGACTGCGACTGTTCCCCGACGGCAGCCGGACGGTCCGACTCAAGCGACGGATCATCCGGCAGATCCGGAGCTGGTGACAGGCGGGGCACCTCACCCCGAGTCGCCGCGCACCGAACCAGTGCGCGCCGAGACTTCACGCACCCGCGGCCGCCCGTTCGAACCGGGCGGCCGCGGGTGCGTCCGTTCATCTGTTCAGCTGTTCACCCTGCCCGTCGACAGCAACCGCGAGCGGGTCCGGTGGACTCAGCGGGCGCCGGCGCGGGCCCGGCGGTAGAGCACGCCGCCGCCGATCAGCAGCGCGAGCCCGGCGGCGCCGAGCATCTCGACGTCACCGGCGCCGGTGTGGGCGAGCTCGCTGTTCGCGGCGACGCTCTGGGCGGCCGGGGCGCTGGTACGGGCGGCGGCCGGGACGGCCTGGGTGCCGCCGTTGCTCGACGGCTGGGCGACCGGGGTACTCGGGGTGACACCGGTCGACGGGCCGCCGTTGCGCGGGCCGCCCGTGCCGGTGTCGCCACCGGTCGACGGCGGCGGGGTGTGGCCCTCGGGGCAG
The DNA here is from genome assembly GCF_042786665.1 of Kitasatospora sp. NPDC059146. Classification (NCBI taxonomy): domain Bacteria; kingdom Bacillati; phylum Actinomycetota; class Actinomycetes; order Kitasatosporales; family Streptomycetaceae; genus Kitasatospora; species Kitasatospora sp. NPDC059146. Next base: position 13,256 of record NZ_JBHZCY010000171.1, read on the forward strand.
TCGTCGGTCGGCTTCGGGGCCGGGTTCGGGGCGGGGTGGGCCACGTTGCCGCACTCGTTGCCGAAGGCCGGGTTGCCGACGCCCACCACGTTCACGGAGTTGCCGCAGGCGTTGACCGGGACGTGCACCGGGGCCTGGACGCTGTTGCCGGAGATCACCCCGGCCGAGTTCGCCGCGGCACCGCTCGCGGAGGCACCGGAGGCGGAGGAGCCGCGGGAGGCGCCCGCACCGGAACCGGCGACGCCCCCGGGGTGGCCGCCCTGGCCGCCCTGGCCGGGCCGCGGGGCGGCGTGGCGGCCGCCGCCGGAGGCATTGGCACAGTGGTTGCCGTACGCCGGGTTCAGGGCGCCGATCACGTCGACCGTGTTGCCACAGGCGTTGATCGGTACCTCGACCGGCACCTGCACCGAGTTCCCGGAGGCGACACCCGGTGATCCTGTGGCACCCCCCTGCGCCTCGGCGCCCGCGTAGGCGTAGCCGGCGGTCGAGGCCAGCACGCTGCCGGTGGCCACGGCAGTGAGGATCCCCTTCTTGGCGACATTCCTCATGATTTCCCCTGACGTTTCGAGACGGCGTGGCGACCTTGGCATGAACTCGTATGAAAGTCGGAATTTCCGTATATCCGGAAATCGCGCAAGGCCTTTGACTGCACAGGAGTCAACGAGAGGCCAACGGGGAGGTTGAGCCGAACGAAGCAGCTTCACCCGATCGAGCGATCTGGGCGTTCGAACCTTGTCGAGTCCGGTTCGCCAAGGCCCCTGGTATGCAGAAGCCCCGGCACGCAAAGGCCCCCGGCGCGGCGCGTCCGCCGCCCGGGGGCCGTACCGAGCCCGGCTCAACGGGCCTCAGCGGCCCGGAGGTCGGCTCAGAAGTTGGCGCAGTGGTTGCCGAACGCCGGGTTCAGCACGCCGATCACGCTGACGGTGTTGCCGCACAGGTTCACCGGCACGTGGACCGGGACCTGGACCTGGTTGCCCGAGACGACACCCGGGGAACCCGCGGCCACACCCTCGGCACCGGCACCGCCGTGAGCGGACGCGACACCGGCGGCGGCGAGCACCAGGCCACCGGTGGCGGCGGCGACAGCGGCGATCTTCTTGATCTTCATCATTCCTCCTGTACGGACAACGCAACCCGTTCGGCGGGCTGCAAAGGAATGAACGACGCTGCGGCAAACGGGGTACGGAACAGATTTCCCATTCACCCGCAACGGTGATCCTTCGCACAGACGACCGGCGCTGAACGGCAAGCAGAATCGTTTCTGTTGATCGCTTTCCACCCGTCCCACAATCATGCGCTCCGACAATGCGGTCGGCCCGCCCCCGGCAGTCCGGGAGCGGGCCGACCCAGTCGCCTGATCAGCAGACGTCGATCGATCGGTCGATCGATCAGCAGGCGTCGATGAAGCGGTCCAGCACCCGGACGCCGAACTTCAACCCGTCCACCGGCACCCGCTCGTCCACGCCGTGGAACATCCCGGCGAAGTCCAGCTCCGGCGGCAGCTGCAACGGCGCGAAGCCGAAGCAGCGGATGCCGAGGTCCTGGAAGGACTTGGCGTCCGTCCCGCCCGACAGGCAGTACGGCACCGCCCGGGCGATCGGGTCCTCCGCCCGCAACGCGGTCTGCATGGCCTCGACCAGCGCGCCGTCGAAGTCGGTCTCGATCGCCCGGTCCGAGTGCAGGCTCTCCCGCTTCACCCGCGGGCCCAGCACGCTGTCCAGCTCGGCGAGGAACTCCTCCTCGTAGCCGGGCAGGAAGCGCCCGTCCACATGGGCGGTGGCCTGACCGGGGATCACGTTCACCTTGTAGCCGGCGCCGAGCATGGTCGGCTGGGCGGTGTTGCGGAACGTGGTGCCGATCATCTTGGCGATGCCGCCGAGCACGCGGACCACCTCGTCCATGTCCTCCGGGTCCAGCCGGTACCCGAGGACGTCCGACAGCTCGTCCAGGAAGGCCCGCACGCTCGGGGTGATCCGCAGCGGGAACTTGTGGCGGCCGAGCCGGGCGACGGCCTCGCACAGCTCGGTGATCGCGTTGTCGTCGTTCGACATCGAGCCGTGCCCGGCCCGGCCCTCGACCGTCAGGCGCATCCAGTGCATGCCCTTCTCGGCCGTCTCCACCAGGTAGAACCGGGCCTGGTCGTTGACGGTGAAGGAGAAGCCGCCGACCTCGCCGATGCCCTCGGTCACACCCTCGAACAGCTCCGGGTGCTTGTCCACCAGGAAGCGGGCGCCGTACGTGCCGCCCGCCTCCTCGTCCGCGAGGAAGGCGAGCACCAGGTCGCGCGGGGGCTTGCGGCCGGTGCGCAGCCGGTCACGGACGACGGCGAGGGTCATCGCGTCCATGTCCTTCATGTCGACCGCGCCGCGTCCCCAGACGCAGCCGTCGGCGATCTCGCCGCCGAAGGGGTCGTACGTCCAGTCCGCGGCATTGGCCGGCACCACGTCGGTGTGGCCGTGGATCAGCAGGCCGGGACGGGACCGGTCCTCGCCCTCGATCCGGACCACCGTCGAGGCCCGCCCCTTGGCCGACTCGAAGATCTGCGGCTCGATCCCGAACTCCGCGAGCTGCTCGGCCACGTACTCGGCCGCCTTGCGCTCGCCCGGGCCGGAGCCGTCACCGTAGTTGCTGGTGTCGATCCGGATCAGATCGCGACAGATCTCGGCGACCTCCGACTCAGCCGTCACCTTCGGCGCCGCCGACTCGCTCCGCTCGCTCACGGTCACTCCTCGTCTTTGGCCCGCACCGACGCACCAGCGCGCCACCCCCAGGACCTGCACCCGGGCCGTACGAGCACGTCCGCCCATCCTCCCCCAGCCCTCGATCGCGATCCACCCCCCGCACGCCCCCGAAACCCGCTGGTCACACCCCCGCCACAGACCACCCCCCGCCCCCGCCGCCAGCCCCGCCACCAGCACGTCCGCCCGCTCCGGAGCCGTTTTGGGAGCTCAAGCCGATCTTTGCTACAGTTACATCTGTCAGCGCGACGGACGAGAGATCGGAAGCCGCGAGGGCGACACCTAGTCCGGGTGGCGGAATGGCAGACGCGCTAGCTTGAGGTGCTAGTGCCCTTTATCGGGCGTGGGGGTTCAAGTCCCCCCTCGGACACCGACGAGAGAACCCCAGTTGATCTGGGGTTCTCTTTGTTTTCCGGGACTTTGCCGGCGGCCAGGGCGCGGGCGGGCGCCGCCGGGTAGCGGCACGCACGGCCGTGGGGCCGACGGACGATCGGTCAGGAGGGTGCGCAGGAAGGCGGATCGGGGCCGGCGGCCCGTCGGGTTCCGCCGTGAACCGGCCGTCGTGACCCGACCGCCGTGGCCCGATCGTCGTGACCCGACCGTCGTCGTCAGATCCGGCGGGAGTCGCCGATGGCGCTCTCGATGCCCTGGACCATCCGCCAGAGCGGCGCGTGGCGGCTGGCGACCAGCACGACCACGTCGTCGCCCGGGCCCTCGCCCTCCTGGGCCGCGTCGGCGGGGCGGTCGCTCCAGGTGGAGGTGACGAAGGCCATCGCCGCGTCCACCTCGGCCACCCAGTCGCTCTCGCCGCCCGAGCGCAGCCAGGTGCGCAGGGCGTGGTTGTGCGCGGCGACCACGGCGGCGGCGATCACGTCGGCGCGCAGCGGGCCGTCCGGGCGGGCGGCGAAGCGGCCGCGCAGGTAGGCGGCGAGGGTGTGCTCGTAGCGCCAGACCACCGACAGCTCGTACGCGCGCAGGCCGGGGACCTTGCGGGTGAGGCGGTAGCGCTGGACGGAGAAGGAGGGCTGCTCCGCGTACATCCGCAGGACCAGGCGGGCCGCCTCGCAGGCGTGCCGGACCGGGTCCTCCTCACCGCTGCCGGACTCCAGGAACTCCGTCATCTCGGCGAGGCTGCGCTCGTGGTCGGGGAAGACCACGTCCTCCTTGGCCGGGAAGTAGCGGAAGAAGGAGCGCCGGCCGACACCGGCGAGCGAGACGATGTCGTCGACCGTCGTCTGCTCGAAGCCGCGCTCCAGGAAGAGTTCGAAGGCCGCGGCCACCAGCGCCTCGCGCATGGCCGGCTTCGAGGGCCCGTCGTTCATGGGCAGGTCCTGCTCTTCCTTCTCGCTCATTCTCCGGAACTTAGCATCGGCGCGACGGGGCGGCCCCGACGGCCGGTCGGCTGGACCGGCCGGCCGTCGGGGCCCGTCGGGCCGTCGTTACGGCAGGTTGCGGGCCATCACGATCCGCTGGACCTGGTTGGTGCCCTCGTAGATCTGGGTGATCTTCGCGTCCCGCATCATCCGCTCCACCGG
>NZ_JBHZCY010000172.1:0-17389 GCF_042786665.1 Kitasatospora sp. NPDC059146
CGGCCCCCCCCCCGGGGGGGGGGGGGGGGGCCCCCCCCCCCCCCCCCGCGGGGGGGGCCCCCCCCGCCGCCGCCTCGCCGCCCCCGCGTTGCCCGCTACCGGGCCCGGGGGCCGTCGGGGCCGGGGATAATGGATCACGCAGGCTCCGGCCGCGTCGCCGGTCGCCGACGGGGACGCCCCGGCCGTACGCGCTCGTTCGATCGAAAGGTCCTCCGTGGCTGACCAGACGTTGCTCGCCGCCCAGCGCCAGGCCCTGATCCTGGAGGCGATCCGCCGGACCGGCGCGATCCGGGTCGCCGAGCTGGTCGAGCAGTTCGGCGTGTCCGACATGACCATCCGCCGGGACCTCGACGCGCTGGTGCGCCAGGGCACCGTGGAGAAGGTCCACGGCGGCGCGGTGGCGACCGGGACGGCCAGCGCCTTCGAGCCCGGCTTCGACGCCAAGTCCGGTCTGGAGGAGGGCACCAAGGCCGCGCTGGCGGACGCCGCGGTGCGGTTGGTGGAACCGGGCAGCGTGGTGGCCCTGTCGGCCGGTACCACGACCTACGCGGTCGCCTCCCGGCTGCTGGACGTGCCGGACCTGACGGTGGTGACCAACTCGCTGCGGATCGCCGACCTGCTGTGGGCGGCGGGGAGCGAGGGCCGGGAGAACGTCCCGACCCTGCTGCTGACCGGCGGGTCGCCGACCCGGTCGGCCGCCCTGGTGGGGGCGCTGGCCGACCAGACCGTCCGGTCGCTGCACGTGGACCTGCTGATCCTGGGCGTGCACGGGGCGAGCGAGCAGGCCGGCCTCACCACGCCCAACCTGGCCGAGGCGCAGACCAACCGGGCCCTGATCGCCTCCGCCCGGCGCACCGTCGTGGTGGCCGACCACACCAAGTGGGGCGTCGTCGGTCTGAGCAGCTTCGCGACCCTGGCGGAGGTCGACTGCTTCATCACCGACGACGCCCTGCCCGCGGCGGCCCGCGGGGTGCTCGCCGAGGCGGTCGGCGAGCTCCTCGTCGTCCCGACCACGGGCTGAGCCCGGCTGATCCCGGGTCCTTCCGGCCCACCCGGGCCCTTCTGGCGGCCCCGGGTGGGCCGGGTGCTCAGCCCACCTTGCGGGCGCCCGCCGAGGGGACGGCGGTGAAGGCAACGGGGGCGGCGAAGCCCGCGGCGTGGAAGGCCGCCGTCACGGCGGTCGAGACCTCGGCCACCTGCGCGGCGCCGACCAGGGCGATGACGGACCCGCCGAAGCCGCCACCGGTCATCCGGGCGCCCAGCGCCCCGGCGGCGACGGCGGCCTCGACCGCGAGGTCCGTCTCGGCGCAGGAGACCCGGAAGTCGTCGCGCAGCGAGTCGTGCCCGGCCGTCAGGACCGGCCCGAGCGCCGCGAGGTCGCCGCGGACCAGGTGGTCGACGGCCTCCAGCACGCGCCCGTTCTCCGTCACCACGTGCCGTAGCAGCGGCCGGAGTTCACCGGGCAGCCGGTCCAGGGCCGGGCCGAGGTCGGCGGCTTCGAGGTCGCGCAGTGCGGGCAGGCCGAGCAGCTCGGCGGCGCGCTCGCAGCCGGCCCGCAGGGCCGCGTAGGCGCCGTCGCCGAGGTCGTGCTTGACCCGGGTGTCGATCACCAGCAGCCGCAGGCCGGCCGCCGCGAGGTCGAACGGGACGTGCCGCTGCTCCAGCGTCCGGGCGTCCAGGAACAGCGCGGTGCCGTCCGTGCAGCAGGAGGAGGCCATCTGGTCCATCACACCGCAGGGCACGCCGACGAAGGCGTTCTCGGCCCGCTGGGCGAGGACCGCGAGCTCCGGGGCGCTCAGGCCGAGGCCGTACAGGTCGTTCAGGGCGGCGGCGGTCGCGCACTCCAGGGCGGCGGAGGAGGAGAGGCCGGCGCCGCTCGGCACGTCGCTGTCGACGTACAGGTCGGCCCCGCCGACGGCGTGCCCGGCCTCGGCGAGCGCCCAGAACACGCCGGCCGGGTAGCCGGCCCAGCTGGTGACCACGCCGGGTTCCAGACCGTCCAGGGCGAGTTCGGTGATCGTGCCGCCGCCCTGGGCGCTGAACAGCCGCAGCCGGCCGTCCTCGCGGCGACGGGCGGTCACCCGGGTGGTGTGGGGGAGGGCGATGGGCAGGACGAAGCCGTGGTTGTAGTCGGTGTGCTCACCGATCAGGTTCACCCGGCCGGGGGCGGCCCAGACGCCGTCCGGGCGGACGCCGTGGACGGCCTCGAACTCGGTGGCCTCGTCGATCATCTGCAGCTCCATGCCTGGCGTGCGCGGTGGGCCCCGCGGTCGGTCTGCACCGGCACGCGGGAGTGAATTCCGACATAATCAAACATGACCGCCCCCACGGTCAATATCTGCGATGTCCGTGTTCATTCGGGTCGGACCGGCGGCCGGAAGCTGCCGCCACCAGCACCGATGCTTGTTGACAAGCGATCGTCTCTGTTTGAATCTGTTGAAGCTCGAAAGTGCCGGGCCCGACGGCCCCACGCGTAAGGAGTACAGCGGTGCACAGAACCGCCACCAAGCTGGCCGACGGCCGCGAACTGGTCTACTTCGACCAGGGGCCGGGCGCGCTCCGCGAGGTCCCGGACGAGCGGCCGCTCGAACCGGCCGCGAGCCTGTCCGAGACCCGGCTCGACCCGGTGCTCGGCGAGTGGGTGACGGTGGCCGCGCACCGCCAGCAGCGCACCTACCTCCCGCCGGCCGGCGAGTGCCCGCTCTGCCCCTCGCGCGACGGACGGCTCAGCGAGATCCCGGCGCCGGACTACGAGGTCGCGGTGTTCGAGAACCGCTTCCCCTCGCTCGCCACCGGCTCCGCCGACCACGTCGCGGCCCGGGACGAACCCCTGCACACCCTCCGGCCGGGCGTCGGTCGCTGCGAGGTGGTCTGCTTCACCTCCGACCACGACGCCTCCTTCGCCGACCTCGACGAACCCCGGGCCCGCCTCGTCCTGGACGCCTGGACCGACCGGACGGCGGAGCTCTCCGCCCTGCCCGGCGTACGGCAGGTGTACTGCTTCGAGAACCGCGGCGAGGAGATCGGAGTCACCCTCGCCCACCCGCACGGGCAGATCTACGCCTTCCCGTTCGTCCCCTCCCGCACCGCCCGGATGACCGCCCGGGCCGAGGCGCACCGGGCCCGCACCGGCCGCAACCTCTTCGAGGACCTGCTGGCCGTCGAACGCAGCTCCCCCGAGCGGGTGGTGCTCCGGGGCGAGCACTGGACGGCCTTCGTCCCGTTCGCCGCCCGCTGGCCGTACGAGGTCCACCTCTACCCCCACCGCAGGGTCCCCGACCTGACCGCACTGAACGAGGCCGAGCGCGCCGAGTTCCCCGGCCTCTACCTCGACCTGCTGCGCCGCTTCGACGCGCTGTTCCCCGCCGGGCCGGGCGGGGCGCGCAACCGCACCCCGTACATCGCGGCCTGGCACCAGGCCCCGGGCGAGGGCGGTGCCGAACTCGCGCTCCACCTGGAGCTGTTCACCGTCCGGCGGGCGCCCGGCAAGCTCAAGTACCTGGCCGGGGTGGAGTCCGGGCTGGACGCCTTCGTCACCGACGTCAGCCCGGAGGGCGCCGCCGAGCGGCTGCGGGCCGCCGCACCCGCCTGATCCGGGCCCCGGACGGTTCCGGGCCTCGGAGGGTTCCGGGCCCCGGGCACGACGGCGGCCTCCCGCCCCTGGTGGGGGTGGGAGGCCGCCGTACGGGTGTCGCGGGTCAGGTCCGGGTAGGCCGGGTCGGCGCCGGGGCCGGTCAGCCGGCCGGCTTCGCGGTGACCAGGGCGGTGATCCCCGCGGCCAGCTCGGGGCCGAGCTCGCCCCAGCCGTCCTTGTAGCCGTACACGCCGCCGAGGGTGCGGGCCTCGTAGTCGCCGTTCATGATCTCGATGTCGTTCGCGGTGATGAGGCCCGGGTGGGCGACGCCGACGGCGGAGGTGATCTCGTTCATTCGGCCGGAGATGCGCGGGGGAAGGTTGAAGATGCCGACGAAGTCAACCCCTTGCGCAGGGTGCGCAGGTAGACGGCGGCGCGGGTGGACTTGGAGGCCGGGTCCAGGCCGCGGGCCAGCCAGGGGTTCTGGGTGGCGATGCCGGTGGGGCACTTGTCGGTGTGGCACTTCTGGGCCTGGATGCAGCCGATCGACAGCATGGCCTCGCGGGCCACGTTGATCATGTCGGCGCCGAGGGCGAAGGCCACCGCGGCGTTCTCGGGCAGGCCGAGCTTGCCGGAGCCGATGAAGGTGAGGTCGTCGGTCAGCCCCAGTTCGGCGAAGGTGCCGTAGACCCGGGAGAAGCCCATCCGGAACGGGAGGGAGACGGAGTCGGCGAACATCCGGGGCGCGGCGCCGGTCCCGCCCTCGCCGCCGTCGACGGTCACGAAGTCGACCCCGCGGTCGCCGCGCTCCATCAGCGCGGCGAGCTCCTGCCAGAAGCCCAGGTCGCCGACCGCGCTCTTGATGCCGACCGGCAGGCCGGTCTCGGCGGCGATCAGCTCGACGAAGTCCAGCATCGAGTCGACGTCGCCGAACGCGCTGTGCCGGGACGGCGAGGCGCAGTCCTGGCCGACCGGGATGCCGCGGATCGCGGCGATCTCCGGGGTGACCTTGGCGCCCGGCAGCATGCCGCCCAGCCCGGGCTTGGCGCCCTGGGAGAGCTTGATCTCTATCGCCTTGACCGGGGCGCCGGCGACGATGTCCTTGAGCTTGTCCAGGTTGAAGGTGCCGTCCTCGTTGCGGCAGCCGAAGTAGGCGGTGCCGAGCTGGAGGACGAGGTCGCCGCCCTGGCGGTGGTACGGGGAGAGCCCGCCCTCACCGGTGTTGTGCATGGTGCCGGCCTCCGCCGCGCCCTTGTTGAGGGCGGTGATGGCGGCGCCGGAGAGCGAGCCGAAGCTCATCGCCGAGATGTTCACCACGCTCGCCGGGCGGAAGGCCTTGGCGCGGCCGCGCGGCCCGCCGAGCACCTTGGCCGAGGGCAGCGGGGACTGCGGGTCGTGGAGGTCGGGCAGGGCGCCCGCGAAGGTGCGCTGCTTGACGTAGGCGTGGCCCTGGACGTGCTCGACGTCGACCTCGGTGCCGAAGCCGAAGTAGTTGTTCTGCTCCTTCGCGGAGGCGTAGATCCAGGTGCGCTGGTCGCGGCTGAACGGACGCTCCTCCTCGTTGGAGGTCACGATGTACTGCCGCAGCTCGGGGCCGATCGTCTCCAGCAGGTAGCGGGCGTGCCCGAGCACCGGGAAGTTCCGGAGCAGCGCGTGCTTCTTCTGGATGAGGTCGCGGGCAGCCAGAAGCGCCACCGCTGTCGCGGCGGCCGCGCCGATCTTCCGGGCTTGCATGGACGTTCCTCCTCGGTGCACGACCCCATCGCCGTCGGTGGAGTCGTCCTGTGGTGCAGGGCGTGGGGCGGTGGGCGCGCGGCCGGGAGGGCCGGGCGTCCGCCGGGGGATCCGATGTGATCGTAGGAGGCTTCCCCGGGTGCCCTGCGGGCAGGGGGCGGGTTCGCGGCGGCGCGCGGCCGGGAGCCCGGCCGCGAACCCGCGCGGGGCGGGGCCGAGCCCCCGGTCACGCGGTGACCTTGGCGACGAAGGCGGCCAGGTTGGCCACGGTGCGCCGGATCTTCTCCTCCGTGGTGAGCGACTCGTGGAGCTTGACCCCGACGTCCCGCTTGCCGCGTACGTAGAGCGAGCAGGCGAGGTCGGTGCACATGTACGCGCCGACCGAGTTGCCCTGCTTGCCGGCCTTCCCGGCGAGCGGGGCGACCAGCAGTGAGACGCCGCCGGAGTGGGTGGTGACGCAGAGCGAGCAGATGCTGCGCCGGGCCTGCCAGGAGGCGGCGGCGGAGGAGCGCAGCGCGATCGCCACCGTCCGGCCGTCCAGTTCGGCCGCGAGGTAGGCGCGGTCGGGTGCCTGCGGGTCGCGCCAGCCGAGGAAGTCCAGGTCGTCCCAGTCGAGTTCGGACAGGTTGCGGGGTACGTGCAGGCGCTTGGCCTCGCCCTTGCTGCAGTTCAGGAAGGCGGAGCGGATCTGGGGTTCGGTCATCGGCTTCATAGGAGGCAACGTAAATTACCTAGGAGTATTAGGCAAATGTATAATCGGCTCAGGCGATGGAAGGAAGCAGATGGCACGCGTAGGGCTGAACGCTGAACGACTCACCCGGGCGGGGGCGGAACTGGCCGACGAGGTCGGCTTCGACAAGGTCACGGTCTCCGCGCTCGCACGACACTTCGGCGTCAAGGACGCGAGCCTGTACTCGCACGTGAAGAACTCCCAGGACCTCAAGACCAGGATCGCCCTGCTCGCCCTGGAGGAACTCGCCGACCGGGCCGCCGCGGCCCTGGCCGGGCGGGCCGGAAAGGACGCCCTGGCGGCCTTCGCCAACGCCTACCGCGACTACGCCCGGGAGCACCCCGGCCGCTGGGCCGCCGCCCAGCTCGAACTCGACCACGAGACGGCGCTCGGCAGCGCCGCCGTCCGGCACTCCCAGATGACCCGCGCGATCCTGCGCGGCTACGACCTCGCGGAGCCCGACGAGACCGACGCCGTCCGCCTGCTCGGCAGCACCTTCCACGGCTACGTCGCGCTGGAGCGGGCGGGCGGTTTCCAGCACACCCCGCGCACCGCCGAGGACACCTGGGCCCGCATCCTGGACGCCCTCGACGCCCTGCTGCGCAACTGGCCGAAGGCCTGACGGCGGGCGGGGGTGCCGGTGGGCCTCCGGCGGGTCGTCGGCGGGTCCTCGGCGGGTCCTCGGTGGGGGTGGTGAGGCACGGCGCGGGCGGGGTCAGGCCGTGTAGTGGGCCGTGCGGTAGCCGCCCTCGGCGGTGCGCTCGACGTTCTCGTCCTCCCAGGTGTGGGGGACCTTCAAGCCCCAGCGCTTGCGCAGCACCTTGTGCTCCGCGCGGTTCCTGGTGACGTACCAGGTGCCCATCCGGCACCAGGCGAGCGGTTCGTCGGCCTCGGTGGCCACGGCCCGCACCAGCTGCTGGGCGAACCGGGCCACCGTCGACTCCAGGTACTGGTTCATCCGGTAGGTGGCCTGGTCGCCGTGCTGGAACATGGCGTAGTCGGAGCCGGGTTGGCTGTGCAGCCGGCCGTGCTCCAGGGCCACCGTGCCGTGCCGGGCCACCGGCTCCTGCTGGGTGTTCCTGGCGATCCCCGCGTTGAGCCGGTTCAGCAGCTTGGCCTTCTCCATGGTCGCCTCCGGGATCTGGCCGCCGCCCGTGCCGCCCTGGGCGGAGTACACCTCGTGCAGGTCGTAGTCCCCGGTGTAGAGGTACCGCTTCCAGTTCGGATCGGCCTTGAGGGCCGTCAACGCCGGTCCGCCGCCCGCCTGTTGCATGTCGAGCGGGACGTACGGCTCGCCGTTGGCGCCGGTGTGCACGATCCCGGCGGCGAGCGTCGGGGGCGGGTTGTCGATCCGGACGCCGGCCAGGCCCTGGTCGTTCCAGTGGCCGACGAAGCCGCTCAGGTCGTTGGCGTCCAGCCAGGCCAGGATCGTCGCCGGGTCGCCCGCGACCTGCCCCGGGCCGGTGCCGTACTTCTTGTCGACGGAGGCGGGCTTGATCGACTTCTCCAGGATGGTGTGCGGCTTGGCCTTGGCGCCCTCCGCGATCCGCCGGATCGAGTACTCGCCGGTCTCCCGGATCGCGATGGTGTAGTGGTGCTTCCTGCAGATCGCCGAGATGGCGTCCAGGTGGTCCTGCCACACGATCTTCCGCAGGTCGGCCGACCGCTTGCCGAGGGTGACGGTCTGCCCGTCGAACGAGCCCGCCGCGCACGCGGTTTCGACGTTGTTCTCGTCCAGCATCCGCTGCACCACCGGGCGGTGGCCGCCCGGGACCCGCTGGAGCGCACGGCCCGTCGCCGCGTTGCCGACGGTGCGCTGGAGGTCCACGGCGGCCTGCGGGGACACGGCCCCGGCCCCCGGCCCCACTCGTGCGCCGGCCCGGCGGGCCGGGCTCGGGTCGCGCGGGGCGTGCCCGGCCTTCTCGTGTTGCTTCCTCGCCTGCATGCTGCAACCTCCTCGATCCCCTTCGTCCCCGTTATATCGGGAGTCGGGGCGCAGGAGGAGACCGTATCCCGACTTGCCCGCCCGGGAGTTGGGCTCGGGTGCCGGTCCAGGGTGTCGCTCCTCGGGGAAGTTGCCTCCGGGTTAGTTGTGTGAGCACAATGATTACACCAACACAATTAACCGGGGAGTGTTCCTATGCCCGACGCCGCCCGTCCGCGGCCCTGGCTCGTGCTGGCCATCTGCTGCATGAGCCTGCTGATGGTCAGCCTCGACGTCACCATCCTGAACGTGGCCCTGCCCGCCGTCCGGAGCGACCTGCACACCTCGGTGTCCGGGCTGCAGTGGACGGTCGACGCCTACACCCTGGTCCTGGCGAGCCTGCTGATGCTCTCCGGATCGACCGCCGACCGGATCGGGCGGCGCCGGGTGTTCCGGATCGGGCTGGTGGTGTTCGGCGCGGCCTCCCTGCTGTGCAGCCTGGCCCCCGGGCTCGGCTGGCTGATCGTGGCGCGCATGCTCCAGGCGGTCGGCGGCTCGATGCTCAACCCCGTCGCCATGTCGATCATCAGCAACACCTTCACCGACTCCCGCCAGCGGGCCCGCGCGATAGGCGTGTGGGGCGGCGTCGTGGGCATCAGTATGGCCGCCGGGCCGATCCTCGGCGGGGCGCTGGTGGAGTCGGCCGGCTGGCGGGCGATCTTCTGGATCAACGTCCCGATCGCCCTCGCCGCCTTCGTCCTGACGGGCCGCTACGTCCCGGAGTCGCGGGCGGCCCGGGCCCGCCGGGTGGACCCGGTCGGCCAGACCCTGGTCGTCGTGCTGCTCGCCGGGCTCACGTACGCGATCATCGAGTCGCCGCAGCGCGGCTGGTCCTCGCCCGTGGTGCTCGGCTGCACGGCGGCGGCGCTGGCCGCACTGCTGGGCCTGCTCCGGTACGAGCCCCGGCGCACCGACCCGCTCATCGACCTCAGGTTCTTCCGCTCCGCGCCGTTCGCGGGCGCCACCGTGATCGCGGTCGCCGCCTTCGCCGGTCTCGGCGGCTTCCTGTTCGTCAGCTCCCTCTACCTCCAGGACGTCCGCGGGCTGGAGCCGCTGCACGCCGGGCTGTACATGCTCCCGATGGCCGTCATGGCCCTGGTGACCGGCCCGCTGTCCGGCCGGATGGTGGCCGCACGAGGCCCACGGACGCCGCTGCTGCTGGCGGGGGCGGCCCTGAGTGCGAGCGCCGTGATCCAGGCGGTCAGCTACTCCGAGCACCTGTCGACCGGTCTGCTGGTGCTCGCCTTCCTGTTGTTCGGCATCGGATTCGGCCTGGTCAACGCGCCCATCACCAACACCGCCGTGTCCGGGATGCCCCGCGCCCAGGCCGGGGTGGCGGCGGCCGTCGCCTCCACCAGCCGACAGGTCGGCCAGTCGCTGGGCGTGGCCGTGATCGGCGCCCTGATGGCGGGCGCGGCGCACTCCGACCCCGCGGCCTTCACCGGGACGGCGCGGACGGCGTGGTGGATCATCGCCGGCTGCGGTGCCGTCGTGCTGGTCGCCGGTACGCTCACTTCCGGCCGCTGGGCCCGGGCGACGGCCGAGCGCACGGCGGCGCGGCTCGCCGCCGAGGAGGCCGGCGAGGAGAGCAGGACGGCGAAGGAGAAGGTGGACGCCTGATGGGGCGCAGTGACACCGGCGGACACCCGGAGGCGGGCGGGGTCGACCCCGGGACGGCGGGCCGGGTCGATCCCGGGACTGCGGGCCGGGTCTGGCAGGGGATGAACGCGCTCGTCCTTGAGCGCTACAACCGCCGCAAGGCCGTCGCCGAGGCCCTCGGGATGAGCTTCGGCCGGGTCCGGGCGCTGCGCCGCCTCGCCGGCGGCCCGATCACCCTGCGGGAACTGGCCGAACGGCTGACCGCCGATCCGCCGTACACCACGGTGATCGTCGACGACCTGGTGCGGCGCGGCCTCGCCGAGCGCATCACCAACCCCGCCGACCGGCGCTCCAAGCTGGTCCACCTCACCGAGGAAGGCGAGGCCAAGGCCGCGCTCGCCACCGGCATCCTCACCACCCCGCCGGACGCGCTGCTCGCCCTGCCGCCGGAGGACCTCCGGGCGCTCGACCGGGTGGTGGCGAAGCTCCTGGGCTGAGCGGGGTGGCCGGGTGTGCGGGCGGCTCCCGCGGGTGGTGGGGGACGGTGTGGTGACCACAGGGTGAAATTAGGTTAGCCTCACCTAATGCACACCGCTTCCCTGGCCGCGACCACGGCCGGATACGCCATGCCCCAGCTCTGGCGGGTCCTCACCAAGGCCGGGTACTTCCTCGGCCTGAGCGGGGCCGTCGGAGCCACCGTCACCTATGCGACCACCGTGCGCCCGGTCCTGCGGGCCCCGGAAACGGGCACCCAGGACGCCGAGGTGCTGCGAAGAAGGGCCGCCGGCTACCTGGCCGGAACCGGCGCCGTCCTGCTGGTCGCGGGCTACTTCCAGCTCGCCGCCCGGGTGGCCCGGGCCGGGAAGGGCATGCCCTTCGGCGACGCGCTCGCCCCGGGCCGGATCCTGGACTTCCTGCGGGCGCCCGCGGCCAAGGGCGCCTGGATCGCCCAGGGCACCGTGTACCTGCTGCAGAACGCCGTCCTGGTCGTGGCCGCTGTCACCCTGCTCGCCCTCGCCGTACCGGCCGCCCGCCGCCACGTGGACCGGATCGCCCTCACCGCGCTGCCCCTCGCCCTCGCCGTCACCCTGGTCGGCGCCGTCCCGACCACCGCTCCCGTCGGCCTGGACGCGTGGCTGAACCTGGTGTTCGACCAGGCCCACATCGTCTCCGGCGTCGTCTGGCTCGGCGGCCTGGCCCTGCTCGTCGCCCTCGCCGGCACCCGCGGGCGCCTCGGCGACGGCGCCGGGCTGCTCTGGGCGGACGTGTGGCGGCGCTTCGGCCTCGTCGCGATGGTCTGCGTCGGCGCGGTCACCGTCTCCGGACTGTGGCTCAGTTGGAAGCACGTCGGCGGCATCTCGCAGCTCTGGACCACCGGCTACGGCGTCGCCCTGCTCGTCAAGGTGCTCCTGGTCGCCGCGCTGGTCGCGGCGGGCGCCTTCAACCAGCTCTGGCTGATGCCCCGGATCGTCCGGGCCCGCGGCGCCGACGACACCGGCCCACTGCTGCACCTGACGCTCCGTCACTTCCCCAAGGTCGTCTGGGGCGAGGTCGCCCTCGGCGTCGCGGTGCTCGCCGTGATGCCGTTCATCTCCGGCTCGGCCCGCACCGAGGCCGGCAGCCCGAAGGCCGTCTCCTCCGGCACCCTCCTCGCCGGCGGCGCCGCGCTCACCCTCGCGCTGGCCGCCTCGCTGTACGCGACGGTCCGGATGTCGGACGCCCTGGCGCGGCGGTCCGCCATGGCCTCAACTGCCTGATCCGCCGGTCCAGTTCACCGTTCTCACTGTTTTCACCGTTTTCACTGTCTTCGTAGAGTGGGGAGTGCCATGGGGCGGGGTTGGGAGGGCATGGCCCTCAGGATGATGCGGGGGCGGGACTTCGAGTTCACCGTCACCGGGGCGGAGGACGTCACCGCGCACTGCCGGCGGCTGAGCTTCGCGGACGGCGGCATGCTCGGGGCCACCGGCGTGCACCCCACCATGTGGGTGCGGCTCTGGTTCCCGGACGCGGGGCGCCCGCACCAGCGGGCGTACACCCTGGTCGACCCGGACCCCGCCGGGGGCGCCTTCGGGATCGACTTCGCACTCCACGACGGCCCGGCCAGCCGCTGGGCGAGCACGGCGGGCGTCGGCGACACCATCCAGGCCACCGTCCAGGGGTCCGCGTTCGCCGCCCCCGACCCGACGCCCGCCCGGATGTTCCTCGTCGGCGACCGGGCCTCCGCCCCCGCGATCGGATCCCTGCTGCGCGCACTGCCCGACGTGCCGGCCACCGTCTGGCTGGAGACCCAGCACGGCAGCGACGAGCACCTACCGCTCGCCCGCACCGGCCGCGACCACCACGACCTCCGGTTCGTCCCCCGCGAGAACGCCGGGGCCCGCCTCGCGGCCCAGGTCCGCACCGCCCTGCCCGACCTCCTCGGCGACCCGGCCGAGGCCTACGTGTGGATCGCCTGCGACACCGCCACCACCCGCGACCTGGCCCGCTTCGTCCGCCGCGACCTCGACGTCCCCAAGCCGCGCACCCACGCCCTCGGCTACTGGCGGCCCTGAGAACCCGTGCGGCCCGGCCGGAGGACGGTCCCTCCGCCGGGCCGCACGTCTGCGTGCAGCAGGCGAGGGGTGCTCTCGCAGTACCTGGAACACCAGGGTCTCCCCGACGTCCGGAACGCCTGTCAGCCTGGACACATGCCGCAGCCCCACCCCCATCGGTTCACTCGGGCTGCCCTGCATGCGCGACCGTGTCGGCGCGTTCTTCCACGGCAGAAGGGACGGAGATCCATGGCGGACGACCAGTTCACCACCCACGCAGAACTTTTCGATCTGCGGGGGAAGTACGCCCTCGTCACCGGCGGCACCCGGGGAATCGGGCTGATGACAGCGCGCGGCCTGCTCCAGGCGGGCGCCCGCGTCGTCATCAGCTCACGCGACGCGGACGCGTGCGCGGAGGCACAGCGCCTCCTGTCCGCCTTCGGCGACGTCCGAGCGATCCCCGCCGACCTGTCCAGGCACGACGAGTGCCGACGCCTCGCCGACCTCGTCCAGGCCGACTCGGAACGCCTGGACATCCTCGTCAACAACGCGGGAGCGATGTGGCGCGAACCGCTGGAGACGTTCCCGGACGAGGCCTGGGACGCGGTGATCGACCTCAACCTCAAGGCGCCGTTCCGGCTGGTGCAGGCGCTGCTCCCGGCACTCCGCAGGGCGGGCACCGCCGATGACCCCGCGCGGATCATCAACATCGGCAGCATCGCCGCCCTTCACGTCGCCGAGGCGCCCACCTACTCGTACGCAGCCAGCAAAGCGGCACTCCACCAACTCACCCGCGTGCTCGCCCGAGAGCTGGGCCCACAGCACATCACGGTGAACGCGGTGGCGCCGGGAGTGTTCCCGTCGCGGATGACGGCGTCCACGATCGATGCCGTCGGCGACACGATCGCGGCGGCGGCCCCGCTGCGCCGGCTCGGCCGCGACGACGACATGGCGGGTGTCGCCGTGTTCCTCGCCAGCCGGGCCGGGGCCTACCTCACGGGCACCGTCATCCCGGTGGACGGCGGCATCGCGACGACCGCAACGGGCACCCCTCCGGCCGCGGTACGGGCTTAGGGTGACGGGATGGCCACGATGGATCCACGCACCGAGATCCGGGAGTTCCTCAGCTCGCGCCGCGCCCGCATCGCACCCGCGCAGGCGGGCCTGCCCGCCTACGGCGGCAACCGTCGGGTTAAAGGACTGCGCCGCGAGGAGGTGGCGCTACTCGCGGGGGTATCGGTCGACTACTACGCGCGAATGGAGCGCGGCAGCCTCGCCGGCGCCTCCGACGGTGTGCTCGACGCGTTGGCCTCCGCCCTGCAACTCGACGAGGCCGAGCGCGACCACCTGTTCCACCTCGCGCGCCGATCCGCGGTGCCCGGCGGCCCACGCCGACGCAGGCCTGCCGTGACGGTGCGCTCGACGCTGCAACAGGTGCTCGACGCGATCTCCGGTGCGCCGGCCTGGATCGGCAACGGCCGCTACGACGTGCTCGCCATGAACCAACTCGCCCGCGCGCTCTACTCACCGGTGCTGGCCGACCCACGACGGCCCGCGAACACGGCGCGGTTCGTCTACCTGAACCCCGAGGCGGCCAGAGAGCTCTTCGTCGACTACGACCAGATCGCCGGTGCCGTGGCCGCGAAGCTGCGCATGGAAGCCGGCCGCAATCCGCACGACGAGGAACTGATCGCCCTCGTCGGCGAACTGTCGACGTCCAGCGAGCTGTTCCGGCAGCGGTGGGCATCCCAGGACGTGCGGCTGCACCGGTCCGGCCGCAAGCGAGTGCGCCATCCGATCGTGGGCCGGCTCGACCTGGACGTCGAGACCCTGGAACTGCCCGCCGAACCCGGCCTGCACCTCAACGTCTACACCGCACCCGCGGGCACACCGACCGCCGACAACCTGACGCTCCTGGCGTCGTGGGCGGCCACCCGACAGGCGACGGCGGCCGAGCTCGAAGCGCGCAACGGACAGACCGATCAATGTCACAACGACCACTAACTCGCTGGTTGGATCCGCTCGCTGGATCTGCTCGTCGGCAGGATCGTCGGTCGGCCGGTTCGATCAGGTGCTCCATACTGTGCGGGCCGGGCAGGACGAGAGAACGGGGAGGGCCTTCGTGGTAGCCGCTGAGGATGTCGAACGATGCTTCGGTCCCGCCCGGGGTTACTCGGACGTGGAGGCGTGGACGGCCATCGAGGAGGTGGCCGGGGAACTGCCGTCGGAGTACAAGCGGTTCGTCGCCGCCTACGGTCCCGGCGTGGTCGGGAACTTCCTGTCGGTGTTGCACCCGCAAGCGCCCGAGTACACCATGCTCGATCTGATGAACGCGATGGGACCGCTGTACCAGGCGCTGGTGCCGGACAGGATTCCGTACGACCTCTACCCCCGTGAGCGCGGGATGGTGCTGTGGGCCAACACCCAGGAAGGCGACGCCTGCTTCCTGATCCCCCGTGCGGACGGCTCCTGGGGGATCGGCGTCTGGTTCCGCCAGTGGGCTGCCTGGGAGGAGTTCGACCAGGACGTCCCCAGCTGGTTGGTCGGTCAGGTCGACGGGGACCTGGAGATCCCCGGCCTGCCACTCCGTGTGCGTGGAGGTTTCGCCCCGGAGGCCTGAGCGGCGGGCCGGGGACGCCGCGCTGATCAAGGCAGTCCAGCAGTGCGGTCGGAGTCCGCGGCCGGCGTTCCGGAGTCGTCGGCCGACGGGCGAACTCGCCGATCGCGCCTTCGCGCCGGCGGTGTGGAGTTCCTTACTTTCCCTCTCAGGCCTCGCTCTCTCCTCGCCTGCTACGCCTTCCGCCTGCACGTTCCCGGTGATGGCGGGCCCTGGCTGCGGTCCTGGCTCCGCCCACTTTGGGGAGGGCGGCGGGCCACGGCGGGCCATTGGTCCTTCGAGTCCAGCGGCCCGCCGGGGCCCGGGGTGACTGAGGCCCGGATCAGGGTGTGGTGGGGCCAGGGGCGAAGTAGTCGTGGAGCATCTCGGTGGTCCAGGCGGGCTGGTGGGTGTCGCCGCGGGGGCCGAACTCCTCGAACCAGGGCTTGACCTCGAGGATCGGAGTGCCGTCGACGGCGTCCAGGTCCTCCACGTGCAGGTCCAGGCCGTCGACCTTGAGGAGCCGGCAGCGGGAGGAGCCGAGCCAGTTGACGCGCCGCATGTTCCGGTGGCCGAAGACGCCGACCTCGGGCCACTGCGGGTTGTCGCGTGGGCGGCGGGCGCCGAAGTTCAGGTCGGTCGGGTCGGTGAGGTGGAAGCGGAAGATCACATCGAGGTGGGAGAACGCCTCCAGCCCCTTCGTGGCCTCCGGTGGGAAGCGGTCGCCGTCGAGCCGGATGACGGCGCGGGTACCTCCCCAGTAGTCGTCGGAGGGCTCGGTGCGGCCCCCCACCACGTACCCGAGTGCCTCCACGGTGAAGACTTCGGTCACTGTGTTTCCCCTCCTGTGAACGGACCGCGCCAGGTCAGCGGGTCAGGCGGTGGCCGCCAGGTAGTCGGCGGCGCGCCGGTCGACGGCGTTGATGACCGGGACCTTGCGGCCACGGTAGGCGGACAGCGCTCCGCGGATCTGCAGGGCGACGTCGCGGGTGCGGGCGGAGCGCACGCTCTGCATCGCGTCCAGCGATCGCGCCCAGATCGCGCAGGCTTCTTCGACGGAGTGCTGCTGGGCCTTCACGAGTCCGAGGTGGCCGAGGGTGACGGCGTGGGTGCGGGTGAACGCGGAGGCCTTGCGGGTCGCGACGCTGCGCTCGAACTCCCGGGCCGCGCCGTTCAGGTCGCCGATGTCCCGCAGGGCCGACGCCGTTTCATGGGCCAGGGATGCCTCGCCGAAGAAGAAGACCCGGGCCGGTTCGTCGTCGCCGGGGGAGGCCGCGGACAGGTCACGCTCGGCCTGGAGCAGCGCGGCGTTCGCCTCGGGGGCGCGTCCGGCGGCGGCGAGTGCGCGGGCGTGGACGACGCCGAGGAGGGAGCGCTCGCGTGGGCTCGCCAGTGCGTACCGGGCGCCGGACATGGAGGCTTCCGAGACCCTGACGGCGTGGCCCGGCTTTCCGAGGTCGACCGCCTGGTGGGCCATGGCGCGCAGGACGTGGGCGGCCATGGCGGGATCGTCGGCCTCGGCCGCCAGCTTCACGGCGACGGTGTAGTAGTGCTGGGCGGTGGGGTGTTCGCCGTTGTCGAAGGCCGTCCATCCGGCCAGGTAGGCGAGTTCGGAGGCCGCGGAGAACATGTCGCGTCGCACCTGGTCGGAGGCGAAGGTGCCGCGGAGGAAGTCGTGGACGTCGGTGAGGAGGTACTGGGCGACCGCCGTGCGGCCGTGTCCGCCGCCGCGGCGCTGGTCGAGCTGGGAGAACAGCCCGGTCATCTCCCGCACGGCCTCCACATCGGCCTGGCCGGCGCGGTGCCGGCTGGTGTCGCGGCTGCCGGTGCGGGCCATGTGCTCCCACCAGCTGCTGGGTGGGATGGTCAATGCTCCGAGCGAGTACGGGAGGGTGCGGAGGAGCTGTCTGCGTTCCACGTCAACGTCGATCCGTCCAAGAGCCGCCAGGGCTTTCAGCGTATCCAAGTCCCAGTCCCGAAGATCCGGTTCCTACTCGCCGAGTCCCATCGCGGCCAGGGTGACGTCCCGGTTCAGCCACCTGGTGAGGACTTCCGCGAGGTACTGCGGGAGGTTGCCGGACGGGGTCCAGCCGTAGCGGACCCACTGGGTGACGGATGATCGACTCGGCCGCGCGGGGTCGTCGTTGGCGGCCGCGACCGCGCACAGGGCCCGGGCGAGGGCTTCGTTGGGTCGACCGGATTCACGGATGAGCTGGCCCAACTGTTCGTTGGGCTGACGAGTACGCCCCATCGGGGTCTCCCTGGCGGTGCCGCTAAACACGTTAAACAGCGGACGGTCGCCAACACCTTACTCCTAGCGACCATGAACGGTTTCCTGTATCAGCAAGGCCGTTTCAGGCCGTACGACATGCCCTGGCACCCGACCCGAGTGAGTGAGGCGCCCCTCATGGAGCCGAGACCACACACCGTCACGATGAGGTTCCCCGCGGAACTGGCGCAGATCGGCGCCGTTCGCCGTTGGGTCACGAAGCAGCTGCCGATGTTCGGCCTGTGTCTGACCGATCAGCGGGTGGAGGACGCCCGGCTGGTGATGTCCGAGATCGCGGCCAACGCCGTGGTGCACGGCTGCGACGGGGGCCGGTCGGACGTGGAGCTGACTGCCGCTCTGCGCCTCTCCCCG
>NZ_JBHZCY010000173.1:0-16995 GCF_042786665.1 Kitasatospora sp. NPDC059146
ACCCCAGCCCCGCGCAGCGGCCGTCACCGCGCCCCCCGCCGCCCCTCCCGCACCCGCCGCAACCGATTCACCAGCACCGGCGCGAACGCCAACGCCTCCTCCCGGTCCAACAACCCGTTCAGCACCTGGTAGTACCGCGTGGAGGAGAGCCCCAGCTCCTCCCGGATCGCCCGCTCCTTGGCCCCCGCCGTCCGCCACTGCCGCCCCTCCAGCGCCAGCACCGCCCGGTCCCGCTCACTCAGCCCACTCGGCTCGCCCACCACGCACCACCTCCGCACATCCCCCCGCATCCCCCACGGACCTACGAAGTGTCATTCTCGGACGCGCCCCCGACACACTCTGCCCCCCACCCCGGTGCCCCCGCCCGGCTAGCGTCACCCCCATGACCAGCTTCGCCGTCCACATCCCCACCGCCGACCTCGACCCCGAGCCCCTCGACCCGTCCCAGATCGTCTCCGGCACCCCCGAGGTCACCGGAAAGGTCCTCGCCGAGTCCCCCGACGGCCGCCAGCTGCGCGGCATCTGGCAGATCACCCCGGGCGTGGTCACCGACGTCGAGGCCGACGAGATGTTCGTGGTGCTGAGCGGCCGGGCCACCATCGAGATCGAGGGCGGCCCGACCCTGTCCGTCGGCCCCGGCGACTGCGCCGTCCTGCGCGAGGGCGACCGCACCACCTGGACGGTCCACGAGACCCTCCGCAAGGCCTACGCGATCACGCTCCCCTGACCCCGCCCCGGCACCGGCCCTCGCGGTGAGCCCCCCGCCCCCCGCCCCCCGCCCCCCGGCAGGGGGCCTCACTGCTTGCGGACCCGGCCCGCTTCCTTCATCGCCGCGTCCTGCAGCCCCTGCAGCACCTGCTTCGGGTCCCCGGTCACGGCCTGCCCGATCCCCGTCTTGATCCGGTTGCTGACCTCACCCCAGGCCGGGTCCCCGAACGGGTAGAAGCTGGCGTTGGTCAGCCCCACCGCGAACTGCTTGAGGTCCTCGTGCTTGGGGTCCGAGGACATCTGGTTGAAGGCGTCCTGGGTCACCGGCAGCAGGTTGTACTGCTCGTCGAACTTGAGCTGGTAGTCCTTGGTGTAGACGAAGGACAGGAACTTCTTGATCTCGTTCTTGTGCCCGTTGGCCTTGAACGCCATCATCCAGTCCGCGACGCCGAGGCTCCCGGTCCTCCCCACGCCGTCCTTCTTCGGGATGACCGCCGTCCCGAAGTCGATCTTCCCGGCGGACGCCATCCGCAGCAGGGTCGGGTGCCCGTTGAGCATCGCGACCTTCCCGGAGGCGAAGTCCTGGAACACCGGCGTGCGGTTCATCTTGCCGGGGTCCGGGTACGTCAGCCCGGTGCTGACCAGGTTGTTCTTGAGCCAGGTGAAGGTCGCCTGGTTCTGGTCGCTGTCGATGGTGTAGTTGCCGACGTCGTCCGAGAGCGAGCTGCCCCCGCTCAGCGTCCACAGCATCGACTCGGCCGGCGCCTCCTCGGGCCCCAGCGGCAGCCCGTACGGGGTCACCCCGGGCACCTTGGCCTTGATCTTCTCGGCCGCGGCCCGCAGCTCGTTCCAGGTGGTCGGCGGCTGGGTGATCCCGGCCTGCTTGAAGATCGCCTTGTTGTAGAAGAGCACCCGCGAGGAGGAGACGAAGGGGATCCCGTACTGGGTCCCCAGCACCTGCCCGGCGTGCGAGAAGTTGTCCATGAACTTGGCCTGGGTGTCCATCGAGAGGACGTCCGCGGCCGCGTACAGCCGGTCCGCCGCGACCTGCTCGGCGAAGCCGCCGGTCTGCAGCAGGTCGGGCGACTTCCCGGCCGCGATCATGTCGTCGACCTTCTTGCCGATGTCGGTCCAGCTGTCGACCTCGACCTGGACCTTGATGCCGGGGTTGGCCGCCTCGAAGGCCTTGGAGACCTCGTCCCAGTAGTGCTTGGAGCCGGTCTCGGCGTTCTCCCCGTAGTCCGCGGCGACCAGTTTGAGCGTGACCGGCCCGTCGCCCTGCCCGCTGCACGCGCTGACCGTGGTGAGCACCAGTGCTCCGGCCAACGCCGTACCGAGCACACGGAGGGAAACGTGGGCGCGCCTGTCCAACGCGGGTACCGCCTTCAGAGGGAACTACAGCCGGACGAGGGAATCCGGCAGGGGGGAGCGCCACACTCCCAAACCGCTCGCACACTGGTCCACACCACTCGCCCCCGCCCGTCGAGTAGTTACCGAAGTGCCCTGGTTCATTGCACGATGCGCAACAACAGGCGAACGGAGGCCCTCAGCCGGACTCCGGGGCACAAAGCCGCGCACACCGCCGCAGCCGAGACAAAGCTCACCCAGTATGGACCAGACCAATCCGACAACTGGACTAGACCTCTTCGACCCGACCAAGGGAAACTGTCCTCCGTGAAGCACGTCATCGCACTCGATGTAGGCGGCACCGGCATGAAGGCCGCGCTGCTCGCCCAGGACGGCTCCGTGCTGTTCGAAGCACGCCGACCGACCGGGCGGGAACACGGCACCGACGCCGTCGTCGCCGCCATCCTCGGCTTCGCCGCCGACCTCGCCGACGAGGGCCGCGCCCGCTTCGGGCACGCCCCGCTGGCGGCCGGCGTGGCCGTGCCCGGCACGATCGACGAGAAGAACGGGATCGCGGTCTTCTCCGCCAACCTCGGCTGGCGCGACCTCCCGCTGCGCGAGCTGCTCGGCGAGCGCCTCGGGGGCCTGCCGGTCGCCCTCGGCCACGACGTGCGCTCCGGCGGGCTGGCCGAAGGGCGGATCGGCGCGGGTCAGGGCGTCGACCGCTTCCTGTTCGTCGCCCTCGGCACCGGCATCGCCGGCGCCATCGGCATCGGCGGCCGGATCGAGGCCGGCGCGCACGGCTACGGCGGCGAGATCGGCCACGTCGTGGTCCGCCCCGGCGGCCCGCAGTGCGGCTGCGGCGCCCGCGGCTGCCTGGAGACGCTGGCCTCCGCCTCGGCCGTCTCCCGCGCCTGGGCCGAGGCCAGCGGTGACCCCGACGCCGACGCGGCATCCTGCGCCGCCGCGGTGGACGCCGGGGACGACCGCGCCCGCGCCGTCTGGCAGGACGCGGTCGACGCGCTGGCCGACGGCATCGTGCTGGCCCAGAGCCTGCTCGATCCGTCCACGGTCATCGTCGGCGGCGGACTGGCCGAGGCCGGCGACACGCTCTTCACCCCGCTGCGCGCTGCGGTCACCGAGCGCCTGACCTTCCAGATGCCCCCGAAGGTCGTACCCGCCATGCTCAAAGACACCGCCGCGTCCCTGGGCGCCGGCCTGCTCGCCTGGGACCTGCTCTCGATGGAGGTGACCGCGTGACCAGCGCGGACCGTGACCGCACTGCCCTGTCCGGCGCCCGGCTCGTCCTGCCCGGCGGGGTCGTCGACGGCGGCCGCCTGGCCGTCCAGGGCGAGCGCATCGCCGCCCTCTCCCCCGCGGCGAGCGGCGGTGAAGCCGAACCGGGCGACCTCGACCTGACCGGCCACACCGTCGTCCCCGGCTTCGTCGACCTGCACGTCCACGGCGGCGGCGGCGCCTCCTACGCCTCCGGCATCGCCGAGGAGGCCCTGCACGCCGCCCGCACCCACCTCGCCCACGGCACCACCACCACCGTCGCCTCCACCGTCACCGGCGAGATCGACGAAGTCGCCCGCCAGGCCGCCGTCCTCTCCGAACTCGCCGAGGACGGCACCCTCGCCGGCGTCCACTTCGAGGGCCCCTTCATCTCCCACAACCGCTGCGGCGCCCACCGCCCCGACCTGCTGCGCAACCCCGACCCCGCCCTGGTGCGCAAACTCGTCGACGCCGCCCGCGGCCACGCCAGGATGGTCACCCTCGCCCCCGAACTCCCCGGCGGCCTCGACTCCGTCCGCATGCTCGCCGACCTCGGCGTCATCGCCGCCGTCGGCCACACCGACTCCGACTACGCCACCACCCTCGAAGCCATCGACGCCGGCGCCACCGTCGCCACCCACCTCTTCAACGCCATGCCCGGCATCGCCCACCGCGCCCCCGGCCCCATCGTCGCCCTCCTGGAGGACGAACGCGTCACCGTCGAACTCATCAACGACGGCGTCCACCTCCACCCCTCCGTCCTCGACCTCGCCTACGGCACCGCCGGCCCCGACCGGGTCGCCCTCATCACCGACGCCATGGGCGCCGCCGGCATGGGCGACGGCCTCTACCCCCTCGGCCCCCTCCAGGTCCGCGTCGAGAACGGCGTCGCGATGCTCCCCGACGGCAGCTCCATCGCCGGGTCGACGCTCACCCTCGACCGGGTGCTCCGACGGGCGCTGCTGGTGCACGGGTTGACCCTGCCGCAGGCGGTCGAGTCGCTCAGCGCCACCCCGGCCCGCCTGCTCGGCCTCGCCGACTCGGTCGGCTCCCTGGAGACCGGCAAGCTCGCCGACCTCGTCGTCCTCGACTCCGACACCTACGACCTGGTCGCCGTGATGCGCCGCGGCCGCTGGGCCGTCGGCGGCGACCGCTTTCCCACCGTCAGGTCGGCCTGACCGAAGGCGTGTCCGACACGCCCCAGGTGCCCGGGCCGGCCGCGGCTACCGCCAGTCGAGCAGCAGCCAGCCGCGGTGCGGCAGCTCCTCGGTGACCTCGACGCTGCGACCGGTCACCGCGGCCTCGACCGGCTCGGGGTCTGCCAGCGGGCGGAGCAGGATGCCCTCGGCCCGGACGGCCCCGACGGGCAGGTGCACCCGGGGGTGGGCCGGGTCGGCGCTGCCGTTGGCGACGGCGAGCCGCCAGCCGTGCTCGGTGCGGGTCAACTGCGGGATCAGGTGGGGCCCGCCGGTGACCAGCGGCAGGGTCGGGGAGTCGCCCTCCAGGTAGCGGACGGCGGCGTGCAGCAGGCGTTGCCCGTCGTCGTCGTGGGGCAGCAGCTCGACGGCGGTGGCGGCCGTCACCGCGACCCGCCCGCCGAGCTCGTTGGTGAAGACGCACCGGCCGGCGCCCCAGAACCGGTGGTCGGGGGTGAGGATCTCGGTCCAGGTCTCGGCCCCCGCCGCCGGCCGGAGCCGGGCCAGGGCCGGTTGGAGGTTGACGCTCAGGTAGGCGCCCGCGCCCTCCCCGGTCAGCACGCGTTCCAGCGCGTACGGGCCCGGCCCGCCCGCGGCTCCACCCCCGGCTCCGCCCCCTGCTCCGCGCTCGACGACCTCCTCGACGGTCACCCCGAGCAGCTCGCCGAACCCGCGGGCCCGCAGGATGTGGGCGGCGGTGCCGTCGAGCAGCAGGCCGTCGGCGAGCATCCGCCGGAGCTCGGCGTCCTGGTAGGCCCAGGCGAGCTGCCCGAACAGCACCCGGACCGGGCCGTCCTCGGCGGTGACCGGGACGCCGTAGCGGAGCAGGTGGTCCGCGGCCGGGCCGGGGTCGACCGCCAGTTCGGCGAGGTCGCCGCCCCGGCGGGTGCGGACGTGCGCGGCGGCGTCCTGGCGGACGGGCAGCGTCACGCCGTGGGTGCGCGCCGCCGGGCCGGTGAGCAGGTCCAGCGCGGGCCGGGAGCGGCGCAGCAGCTCGGCGACCCGCGGGAAGCGTCCGGCGGCGCCGGACTGCATCGGGTGGAGGTTGAGGAACAGCGCTTCGGAGCCGGCGAGTTGGGCGGCCACCAGCTCCGACCAGGTCTGGGTGTCGGACTTGGACCACGCGGTGTGCGGCCAGTTCTCGACCTCCGGCGCGCTGCGCACGTGGCGCGGCCGCAGGGCCCGCTGGACCTCCAGCATCCAGACCGAGAAGCTGAGTTCGCGGCCCGGCGCGTCCGAGTAGCGGGCGAAGTGCGGCCGGTGCCAGACTTCCCCGTCGATGGCGAGCGCGTCGAAGAGGGCCGGCCAGTCGCGGCCCTCGACCGAGTGGACGCCGGGCTCGGAGCTCATCAGGCCGAGCCGCGCGCGCCCGCCGGAGGCCTTGGCGACCGCCGCCGCCACCTCGCCGGCCACCTCCAACTGTGCGGTGCGCCAGACCTGTTGGAGCAGCGCGCGCCAGGGGTGCGGCGGGCCGGGGGCGGTCACGGCGGCGACCGCCCGCTCCCGGTCGACCGGCTCCCCCGCCAGGGCGGCGAGGCGCTCCAGCATCAGCGGTTCGAAGCCGCCGCCCCAGGGCAGCGGAGCGTGGTTGTGGTAGCGGAAGTCGTCCTCCAACCACAGGACGCGGACGTCGAGTTCGGCGAAGCGGGCGTAGTGGGCGGTGATCCAGGCGCGGAACCGCGGACAGGCCGGGGAGGCCTGGGCGGTGGCCACGGTGCCGTCCGGTCCGACCATCGGGGCGAAGCCGAGCCGGTCGGCCCGGCCGCGGTCGGCGTGGCCGAGGGTGACCCAGGGGTTGAGGCTGACGTCGAGCCCGGCTGCGCGCAGGACCGCCGCGGCCGTCACGGCGGTGTCGTACAGCCGGTCCTCCACCCCGCCCGCCGGGTGTCCGGGGTACAGCTCCTCGGCCGCGAGCAGCAGGACCACCTCCTCGACGCCCGACTCCCGGCAGAAGGAGGCGAGTTCGGCGGCGCGTTCGGCGGCGTCCGGGGTGGGGTGGAGCTGGAACCGCAGGTGGTACCGGGCGGGCACGCCGGGCCTCCTCATTTGACGCTCCCGGCGGTGAGGCCGGCGCGCCAGAAGCGTTGCAGGGACAGGAACATGATGACCAGCGGGATCGCGGAGACCATGGCGGCGGTGACCACGATGTTGAGCGGCGGAGCGCCGGGGCCGAGTGCCCGCTGGGCCTGCCAGCCGACCACGCCGACGGTGACCGGCTGGAGGTGGTCGTCGGCCAGCATCAGCACGGGCAGCAGGTAGTTGGTCCAGATGGCGACGAACTGGAACAGGAAGACCGTGACCAGCGCCGGGGACATCACCCGCAGCGCGATGGTGGCGAAGATCCTGAACTCGCCCGCGCCGTCGATCCGTCCGGCCTCGATCAGCTCGTCCGGCACGGAGGCGGCGGCGTAGATCCTGGCCAGGTAGACGCCGAACGGGCTGACCGTGCTGGGCAGCAGCACCGCCCAGTAGGAGTTGACCAGGTGCAGCTGGGAGAACATCAGGTAGAGCGGCACGGCCAGCAGCGGCTGCGGCACCAGCACGGCCGCGAGCACCCCGTTGAAGGTCAGCTCCCTGCCCCGGAAGCGGTACTTGGCCAGTGCGTAGCCCGCCATCGCCGAGATCAGGGTGGAGCCGGCCGCGCCGCCCACGGCGTAGAGGGCGCTGTTGCCGAGCCACTGCCAGTAGATCCCGCCCTGGCGGGTGAAGACGTCGCGCAGGTTGTCGGCGAGGGCGAAGTCGCCGAACCAGAAGCCGTTCCCGGCGAACAGGCCGCTGCTGGTCTTGGTCGAGGCGACCAGCAGCCACCAGACCGGGGCGAGGAAGTAGACCGAGGCGATCAGCAGCACGCCGAGGGTGAGCCAGCGGGAGGCCTGGTACCGGGCCGTCCGGGCGGTACGGGCGACACCGATGGCTGTGCCGGTTTCGGTGCCGGCGGTGGCGGTGGCGGTGCTCACAGGGCCTCCCCGCGACGCTGGACGAGCTTGAGGAAGCCGAAGGAGAGCGCGAACGCCAGGACCGCGAGCACCACGGACTCGGTGGCGGCGAGGTTGAAGTCGTTGGCGTCCACGGCGTTGTAGGCGGCGTAGATGGGGGTGTAGCTGCTGCTCAGGTTGGGGGCGACGTTGTGCAGGATCGCGGGCTCGTTGTAGAGCTGGGCGGTGCCGATGACGGAGAACACCGTGGTCAGCACCAGGGCGGGGCGGATCATCGGGACCTTGATCCGCCAGGCGATGCCGAAGGCCGAGCAGCCGTCCATCCGGGCCGCCTCGGCCAGTTCGGCCGGGATGGCCTGGAGGGCGGAGTGGATGATCAGCATGTTGTAGCCGGTCCAGCCCCAGGTCAGCATGTTGCCGATGGTCGCGCCGAGCATGCCGTCCGAGGTCAGGTTCAGGTCCAGGCCCAGGTGGTGGGCGGCGGCGGTGATCGGGCTCAGGCCCGGGGCGACCAGGTAGGACCACATGATCGCGCCGACCACCCCGGGCAGGGCGTACGGCAGGAAGAAGGCCAGCCGGAAGAACCGCTTGAACATCGTCGACCCGGCGTCCAGCAGCAGGGCCAGCGCCAGGGCCAGGGCCAGCATCACGGGCACCTGGACCACGCCGATCAGCAGCACCCGCAGCAGCGAGCCGCGGAAGGCCGGATCGCCCAGCGCCGTCGCGTAGTTGCCGAAGCCGGCGAAGACCTGGGTGGGGGCGGAGAGGCCGAGGCCGGAGCGGTGCATCCGGAACAGGCTCTGGTAGAGGGTGTAGCCGATCGGCGCCAGGTACAGCGCCGTGAACAGCAGCAGGAACGGGGCGAGGAACAGCGCGACGGTCCGGGCCCGGTGGCGGGCGGGGCGGTCCGGGCGGGCGGCGCGGTCCTGCGGTGCTGTCCGCCCGGCGAGGGCGGTGGTCATGGGGGGTCGTCCCTCCTTGGTCGGTCCGGGTGCCCGGTCAGCCGGCGACGGCGAGGCCCTGCTGCTTGAGGCCGGCCACCGTCCTGCTCTGCAGGTCGGCGAGCACGTTCGGCAGGGTGCCTCCTCCGGTGCCCGCCTTGCCGAGCCCGTCGCCGAGGTCGGTGGAGGTCTGGGTCATGGTCGGGCCCCACTGCCAGTCGGTGGTGATGTGGGCGGTCTCGGCCTTGAAGACGTCGTAGATCACCTGCCCGCCGTAGAAGGGGTCGGGCTGGGAGAGCGCGGGGTGGGCGAGCGCCGAGGTGGCCGCCGGGTAGATGCCGGTGACCTTGATCAGGTTGCCGACGCTGTCGGGGTCGGTGCTCATCCAGGTGGCGAACTCGGCGGCCTCCTTGGCGTGGGCGCAGCCCTTCAGGACGGCGGTGGCCGAGCCGCCGTCGTTGCCGTACGCCGGGTTGGCGGCGTCCCACACCGGCATCGGGGCGACGGCCCACTGCCCGGCGCCGTCCTTGACGCTGCCGGCGATGATCGGCGCGTCCCAGACCGCGTTGACGTCGGAGAGGATCTTGCCGTTGGCCATGTCGCTGAACTGCGAGGCGTCGTTGCTGGGGTCGGCCTTCACCAGCTTCTTGTCCAGCAGGTCCTGCCAGTAGGAGGCGACCTTGCGGTTGGCGTCGCTGTTCAGGCTGACCTGCCACTGGTCGTTGCCGGTGCCGAACCACTTGGCGCCCGCCTGCCAGGCGAGGCCGGCGTAGGTGTACGGGTCGTTGCCGAAGTTGCCGAGGTACACGGTGGGGTCGGCGGCGTGCACCTTGGCGGCGTCGGCCGCGTACTCCGCCCAGGTGGCCGGGGGCTTGTCGATGCCGTACTTCGCGAACAGGTCCTTGCGGTACATCAGGGCCATCGGCGCGGTGTCGACCGGGAGGCCGTAGGTGTGGCCGTCGACGGTGACCTGCTTCCAGGTCCAGTCGGCGAACCGGCCCTTGGCGTCGGCGGTGTACGTGCCGACGTCGGTGAGGGCGCCGGCCGCGGCGAAGCTGGGCAGGGTCTCGTAGCCGACCTGGGCCAGGCAGGGGGCGTTGCCGGCCTTGGCGGCCGTGAGCATCTTGGTGTAGCCGCCCTTGGAACCGGAGGCGGTCTTGCCGAAGCTGACCTGGATGCCCGGGTGGGTCTTGTTGAACAGGGCGACCGACTCCTCGTACCCCGGGGCCCAGCCCCAGAAGTCGAGCTTGACCGGGCCGGAGGCGGCGTCCGCGCCACTGCTGACGCTGCCGCCGGAGGAACAGCCGGCGACGAGGACCGCGGCCGTCACGAGCGCGAGTGCGGAGGCCGTCGAAACGGGTCTTGTCTTCACGTGTGTCTCCTCGAAACCGGGAGGGCGGGGCGCGGTCCCGGGGGCGGAGCGGGAACCGGCCAATTCGTTCGGTTATTGTTTGAACCAACCCTGATAAAGTCAAGAGGCAGTGTCGACGCCCGCGTCGGCCGTGACGGTGGCACCGGAGGAGGAGCGGTTCGTGAAGGCAGCGCTTCAAGGCTCGGGCGTACGGAGTCTGGCGATGGCCGGGCCAGCCGTGGCCCGCGACCGCTCGTCGTCCCGCCGGGCCAACCTCGGCATGGTGCTGCGGCTGCTGCGCGACGAGGGCCCCCGCTCGCGCGCCCGCATCTCCGAGGACACCGGCCTGCCCAAGGCCACCGTCTCCAACCTCACCGCAGAACTGCTGGAGGGCCGGCTGATCCGCGAGGGCGAGGCGGAGCGGGACCGGGGCACCGTCGGCCGGCCCGGGCAGGCCGTGGAGATCGACGGCAGCGGCGTGCACGGCATCGGCGCCGAGATCAACGTCGACTACGTCAGCCTGCTCGCCCTCAACCTCAAGGGCGAGGTCACCGCCGAGCAGCGGATCCCCTTCGACGTCCGGGCCGCCGGGCCCGACGCCACCCTGGACACCACCGCCCAGCTGGTCGCCCGGGGCATCGAGGCGCTGCGCCGCGACGGCGGCCGGGTCGCCGGGGTCACCCTGGCCACGCCCGGCGCCACCGACATGGCCACCGGCACCGTCGGCTTCGCCTCCAACATCGGCTGGCGGGACGTGCCCGCCATCGCCGGCCTGCGCGAGCGCCTGGGCCCCGGCGCCCCGGAACTGCACCTGGAGAACGACGCCAAGCTCGGCGCGCTGGCCGAGTACGTGACCGCCTCCGCCGACAACGTCCGCGACCTGGTCTACGTCACCGGCCAGACCGGCGTCGGGGTGGGCATCATCGCCGGCGGGCAGCTGGTGCGCGGGGCCGGCGGCTACGCGGGCGAGGTCGGCCACCTGCAACTGGTGCCCTCCGAGCAGCTGTGCGCCTGCGGCAGACGCGGCTGCTGGGAGACCACCGTCGGCCGCGGCGCCCTGCTGCGCTACGCCGCCGACCCCGGCGACCTGGTCTGGGACCCGATGGTGGACCTGGAGCGCCGACTCGCCGAACTGCGCGAGCGGGCGGGCGCCGGGGACGCCCGCACCCTGGCCGCGGTGCAGCGGATCGCCGACAACCTCGCGCCCGGTCTGGCGCTGCTCGCCGACGTCCTCAACCCCCGGCTGATCGTCCTCGGCGGGCACTTCGCCTTCTTCGGCGAGTACCTGCTGGACAGCGTGACCGCCCAGGTGCGCGAGCGGGTGATGGCCCCGGACGCCGGGGGCTGCGAGATCGTGCTGTCCACCACCGGGCTGACCGGGACGGCCCGGGGCGGCGCGCTGCTCGCCCTGGACGCCGTCTACCAGGACCCGACCAGCGCCATGACGCCCGCCCGGCGCTGACCGTACGCCCCGATCTGCTGCACGGGTCTTGACATGACCCGCAATAAGTTCGGATTCTGGCGGAACTAATCGCCAGTCGTGCCGCCTCCCCCACCCAGCGGGCGGCACGCCTCCGGAAGGATCCCCCGATGAGACGGACGACGTCCCGGCCGGCCCGGGCCTCGCTCGTGCCGGTCCTGGCCCTGGCGGCGGCCACCTGCCTGCCGCTCGCCGCCGCACCCCCCGCCTCCGCCGCCCCGCCCACCACCACTGCCGCCGTCGCCACCGCCGCTGCCGCCACCACCGGCACGGTCACCATCGGCGGCAAGTGCCTGGACGACGCCGACGGCGGCACGGCCGACGGCAACCCCGTCCAACTGCTCGGCTGCGACGGCTCGGCCCGCCAGCAGTGGACCCGCAACCCCGACGGCAGCGTCACCGCGTTCGGCAAGTGCCTCGACGTCACCGACGCCTCCAACGCCACCGGCGCCCTGCTCCAGCTGTACGGCTGCACCTCCGGCCCCAACCAGCGCTTCGGCTGGCTCCCGGACGGCACCGTCTACTCCGCCAAGTCGGCCAAGTGCCTGGCCGTCCAGGGGAGTTCGGCCACGGACGGGGCCCGGGTCGGCCTCGCGCCGTGCACGCCCTCCCCCACCGAGGTCTGGGGCGGCAGCGCGGCACCGCCCGCGTCGTACACCCTCTCCGCCGGGAAGCCCGTCCCATTCGGCAACGCCGACGACACCCCCGCCTTCGGCTACACCGACACCGACGGGCAGTTCTACTACCAGTCCGCCCACTCGCTGTACGGCGCGAAGGACGGCCGCAGCTGGCAGTTCTACCGCGGCTCGGACTTCGACACCGCCACCCTCGCGCCGATCAGCACGGCGGTGAACCCGGCCAACCCCCAGGACAGCAACGGCGACACCACCTGGCGCTGCGACAACAGCCCGACCGGCCTGGGCGCCACCGCCGCCCCCGCCGGCTCCGGCTACGCCCAGCCCAACTACTGCGACCTGACCGGGGTCTGGGTCGACCCCGACACCGGCTGGTGGTACGGCCTGGTCCACAACGAGTTCACCCCGCAGCCCTTCGGCGACGGCCTGCACTACGACGCCATCGACGCCACCGTCTCCAAGGACCGGGGCCACACCTGGACCATCACCGACCACGCGATCACCACCCCGTACAGCACCGTCCGCGGCGACACCACGACCTTCCCGGGCTCCACCTACTCCTACGGCGACGGCGACCCGCGGCTGTTCACCGACTACCGCTCCGGCTACTTCTACGTCTTCTACATGTCCCGGGCCGTCGACAAGACCGGCGGCTGGGGCGGCTTCGAGGAGCACGTCGCCCGCGCGCCGATCTCCGGGAAGCTGGCCGCCTCCTCCTGGACCAAGTGGCACGACGGCTCCTGGTCCACCCCGGGCATCGGCGGCGCCGAGAGCGACCTCGTCCCCGCCCAGGGGGTCGGCACCGGCTACCTCGCCCCCGGCGACGGCTACTCCCCCGACCGGACCGGCAGCATCCGCACCCAGATCGCCGCCGGCACCATGCCCGCCCCCTCGCAGCTCTCGGTGCTGAACATCGCCTGGAGCGCCTACCTCGGCAAGTACCTCGGCACCCCCGAGAACGAGGCCGGCTCCGACCAGCCCCAGCACTACTACGTCACCGACGACCTGGCCACCCAGCAGTGGACCGACATCGGCTCCGTCGGCGGGCCGCAGAGCTCCTGGTACCGCTGGCTGGTGGACTCCGGCAGCCGGACCGGCACCACCGTGCTCGGCAGGACCTTCCGCTCCTACTGCTGGTACAGCTGCTCCACCGGCAGCGGCGAGTACGCCGAGGTCAGCATCGCCCCGACCGCCGCCGGCGCCCCGCCGGCCGCCCCCGTCACCACCGGGGTGCCGTACCGGCTCGCCGCGGGCGACGGCCACTCGCTGGCCCAGAGCGGGAGCACCCTCACCACCTCCGCCACCGCCGACACCGCCGCCCAGCAGTGGACCTTCACCCCCACCGGCGACGGCTTCTACACCATCGCCAACGCCGGCTCCGGCAAGCTGCTCGGCGTCGACTCCCGCGGCAACGCCGGACGCGCCTGGGGCGCCGCCCCCACGCTGGCCGCCCGCGGCAGCAGCCCGACCGTCGGCCAGCAGTGGTCCGTCCAGACGGTGGTCACCAGCCCGGCGGGCAGCGGCCCGTCCACCCCCACCGGCGGCTACCGCCTGGTCAACCGCTACAGCGACCTCGCGCTCAGCCTCACCACCGGGGCCCAGGCCGTGACCACCTCCCCCCAGCGCACCTGGGACAACCCCGGCAGCACCGCCGACACCCGCCCGGTCACCGCCCAGACCCTCACCCTCACCCCGGCCGGCGCCGCCCCGGTCCTCGACGGCACCCACGTGCTGTCCACCGGCGGCAAGGCGCTGGACGTCCCCGACTGGTCCACCACCCCGGGCACCCGGCTCGACACCTGGACCACCAACGGGGGCCGGAACCAGGGCTGGACCTTCGCCCGGCAGGCCGACGGCTCGTACACCCTCACCAACCTCCACTCCCGGCTGTGCGCGGACGGCCGGGGCGGCGCCACCGCACCCGGCACCCCGGTGATCCAGTGGACCTGCACCGGCGGCGACAACCAGCGCTGGACCGCCACCCGGCTCCCCTCCGGCGCCTACACCCTGACCAACCGCCGCAGCGGACTCCTGCTGACCACGGCCGGACCGGCCGACGGCGACCTGCTGGCCCAACAACCGGACAGCGGCTCGCCGTTGCAGCGGTGGACGCTGGACTGACCCACCGCCACCCGGCCGCCCCCGGCGCCGTCGAGCGCCGGGGGCGGCCCCGGACCTGGCCCGATCCACCGGACACGCCCTAAGCTCCCCGCAGCACTGTTGTTCAACAGTGGGCAAAGGAGCGGCAATGCACCACCCAAGGCCTGCCGGGCCGACCGGAACCACCA
The DNA here is from genome assembly GCF_042786665.1 of Kitasatospora sp. NPDC059146. NCBI lineage: Bacteria > Bacillati > Actinomycetota > Actinomycetes > Kitasatosporales > Streptomycetaceae > Kitasatospora > Kitasatospora sp. NPDC059146. The sequence goes on from NZ_JBHZCY010000173.1 coordinate 14,158, forward strand.
GGCCCGCGAAGAACGCGGAGAACCCGGAGAGTCGGGAGAGCCGGGAGAACCCTGCGGGCCGGTGGAGGACGGTCACGGCCGCCGCGGTGGCCGCCGCCCTCGTCTCCTCCGCCGCCACCGCCTGGTGGCTGTCCGCCGACGACGGCCTGGACTACGTCAACGACTACGCCTCCCACGAGCCGTTGCGCGTGGTCGGCTACCCCTCCACCGGCACCCTGCACCTGACCCAGCAGATCGTCTGGCGCCTCGCCGACGGCTCCGAGGGCTCGCTGGCGACGATGGCCACCTCCGACGGCTCCGGCGCCGAGGCGCGCAGCACGGCGGCGAACTGGGTCCGGACGTTCCGGGAGGGCGCGCAGGGCCCGGTGACGGCGGAGTTCCACGGCGAGGGCGAGGTCCGCCAGTCGGTGGTGCTGTACTTCGGGCGCACCCGGCAGGTCAAGCAGTTCCGCCTGCGCCTCGACGGCAACGGCGGCGCGGACGGCTGGCGCGTCCTGATGCGCGAGACCGACCCCCAGGAGGCCGCCGCCCCACCCACCTGGGCCCCGGCCTCCCCCGGCGCGACGCTCCCCCCGGCCGTGCCCTGAGGCCCACCGACCGCTGACCCGCACGCAGAACGGGCGGACACCCCCTCACGGGTGTCCGCCCGTTCTGCGTTCCCCGACCCGATTCGCGTCACCGTCTTGACGGGTGACGCCGACTCATGGAACTCTTTCGTCACCGGTCAGAACAGTTACTTTTGATGAGGACACCACCATGGCAGTCGTACGCTTCCAGCTCGTCTCCACCCTCGGCGCCGAGGACGTCCTGGCGGTCCTGACCGACTTCAGCCCCGCCCGCGCCGAGGCCTGGCCGTCCATCGACGCCGAACACTTCGAGGTGCACGCCCTCGGCGACACCTGGGCCGAGGTCACCGAGGGCACCGCGGCCGCCTGGGAGCGCGCCCGCTACGAGTGGCAGCCCGACGGCGACACCGTCACCGTCACCACCCTGGACTCCAAGCTCTTCGGCCCCGGCGGCGGTTGGGTCTTCAAGCTCACTCCCGAGGGCGACGGCACCCGGGTCGACGTCGAACTGACCCGCCACCCCCAGCACCTCAAGGGCCGGATGCTCGCCGCCCTGCTCCCCGTCGCCGCCCCCGGCGCCCTCCGCAAGTCCTTCGCGGGCCCGCTGCGCACCGGCTGAACCGCCGCCCGCCCGTGGCACGCCCGGTGGGAGCCGTTAGGAAGGAGCACGGGGATGGGGTCCACCGGTACGGCGTTGGTGGGGCGCGCGCAGGAGCAGGCGGAGCTGGCGGCGTTCGTGGAGTCCGCCACGGGCGGGGCGCTGGTCCTGCGGGGCGAGGCGGGAGTCGGCAGGAGCGCGCTGCTGGACCACGCCGCCGCGCGGGCCGAGCGGGCGGGCCACCTCGTCGTCCGGGCCGCCGGCGTCGAGGCGGAGTCCGCACTGCCGCACGCCGGGCTGCACCAGCTCCTCCATCCCCTGCTCGCCGGCCTCGCGCGCCTGGACGACGGCTCCCGGACGGTGCTCGGCTCGGTGCTGGGTTCGGTGCCGGGTTCGGTGCCGGGCGGATCGCCTGACGTCCCGCCGGGCGATCCGCCGTCGGTCATGACGCTCGGCATCGCCGTCCTCGGCCTGCTCCCGGTCTCCGCCGCCCGGCGGCCGCTGCTGCTGGTCCTCGACGACGGGCAGTGGCTGGACGACTCCAGCGCCGACGTCCTCGGCTTCGTCGGCCGGCGGCTGGCCGCCAGCCGGGTGAAGCTGCTGGTCGCCGTCCGCACCGACGTCCCGTCCCGCTTCGACACCGCCGCCCTGCCCGAACTGCCGGTCGCCGCCCTCGGCGACGAGGACGCCGGGCGCCTGCTCGACCAGCGGTACCCGGAGCTGGACCCGCGGATCCGCCGGACCGTACTGGACCAGGCCCGGGGCAACCCGCTCGCACTGCTGGAGCTGCCCGCCCAGCTCACGCACCGGTCGGACGGCCTCCCGGTCGACGGCCTCGTCGGCCGGCCCGGCGTGCCGTTGCCCCGGCGGCTGCACCGCCTGTTCGGCGCCCGCATCGAAGCCCTCGACCCGCGGGTGCGGGCCGAGCTCCTGACAGGTGCCCTGGACGACGCGGGCTCCCCGGGCGGCGCCGAGGCGCTCCCCGACAGCCGGTACCGGATGCGCGACGCCGACCCGGCCGTGGCCGCCGGGCTGCTGGGCACCGAGCCGGTCACCGGCGAACTCGTCTTCCGCCACCCGCTGGTGCGTTCCACCGTCGTACAGCTGGCCACGGCCGACCAGCGCCGCGCCGCCCACCTGGTGCTGGCCCGGGCCCACCGGGGGAACCTCGAACGCCGGGCGGCCCACCTGGCGGCCGCGACGGTCGACCCCGACGAGGACGTCGCCGCCGTCCTGGAGGCCGCCGCCGAGTCCGCGGCCCGACGCGGCGGGGCGCCGGCGGCCGTGCACTGGCTGACCCGGGCCGCCGAACTCAGCGAGGACCGGGCCGAACGGCACCGGCGGCTGGCCGAGGCCGCCTTCGTCGCCGGTCACGCCGCCCGACTCGGTCAGGCGCAACGGCCGGTCCGGGCCGAACTGCGCGCCGCCGACGTCCCGTCACACCGCCCGGCCCCGGAACCGGCCAGGAGTCCGGCCCCGGCCTCGGCACCGGCCTCGGCACCGGCCTCGGCACCGGTTTCGGCCCCGCTGACCTCGCAGGAGCGCCGGATCGCCGAGCTGGCGGCCGGCGGCCTGACGAACAAGGAGATCGGCCACCGGATGCACCTCTCGCCGCGCACCGTCGGCTCGCACCTGTACCGGATCTTCCCCAAGCTGGGCATCACCGCCCGGGCC
>NZ_JBHZCY010000174.1:0-16398 GCF_042786665.1 Kitasatospora sp. NPDC059146
CCCCGGACCGGGGCGGGGAGGCACACGCGCGACGGGGTCAGGCGGAGATGCCGGCGGCGGCGCCGAGGTCCCGCTTGATGTCGGCGAGCAGCCCGGCGGCCCGCTCCCGGGCGGCGGCCAGGTCGGCCGCGCTGCCGACCGGGAGGACGACCTCCAGGTAGCACTTGAGCTTGGGCTCGGTGCCGGAGGGGCGGACCACGATCCGGGCCGAGCGCACGGTCTCGCCGGCCAGGTAGTAGCGCAGGCCGTCGGTGGGCGGCAGCTCGGCGGAGCCGGCCGAGAGGTCGTCGGCGCGGGTGACGGTCAGTCCGGCCAGGACGGTCGGCGGCTGCTCGCGCAGCCGGCGCATGGCGTCGGCGATCAGCGAGAGGTCCTGCACCCGGACGGACAGCTGGTCGGTGGCGTGCAGGCCGTGCTCCAGCGCCAGGTCGTCCAGCAGGTCGGTCAGCGTGCGGCCGGACCGCTTGAGCGTCGCGGCCAGCTCGGCGACCAGCAGGGCGGCGGTGATGCCGTCCTTGTCCCGGACGCCCTGCGGGTCGACGCAGTAGCCGAGCGCCTCCTCGTAGCCGTAGCGCAGGCCCTCGGCACGGGAGATCCACTTGAAGCCGGTCAGCGTCTCGGCGTAGCCCAGGCCGGCGGCCTCGGCGATCCGGCCGAGCAGGGTGGCGGAGACGATGGTGGTGGCGAAGGTGCCCTCGGCCTTCTTCGCGACCAGCGCGGAGCCCAGCAGCGCGCCGACCTCGTCGCCGCGCAGCATCCGCCAGCCGGAGGTGCCGTTGCCGCCGCCCACGGCGTTGCCGTTGACCGGGACGGCCACCGCGCAGCGGTCGGCGTCCGGGTCGTTGGCGATCACGATGTCCGGGCCGACCGCGGCGGCGGTGCGGAAGGCGAGGTCCATCGCCCCCGGCTCCTCCGGGTTGGGGAAGGCCACGGTCGGGAAGTCCGGGTCGGGCTCGGCCTGCTCGGCGACCACGGTCGGCGCGGGGAAGCCGGCCCGGCGGAAGGCGGCGACCAGGGTGTCGCGGCCGACGCCGTGCATCGGGGTGTAGACCACGTCCAGCTCGCGCGGGCTGTGCTCGTCGACGATCGAGACGGCCCGGGTCAGGTAGGCGTCGACGACGTCCTCGCCGAGCACCTCCCAGCCCTCCCCGGCGCGCGGGACGTCGTCCAGCGAGCCGATCGCGTCGATCTCGGCGGCGATCCCGGCGTCGGCCGGCGGGACGATCTGCGAGCCGTCGCCCAGGTAGACCTTGTAGCCGTTGTCCTGCGGCGGGTTGTGGCTGGCGGTGACGGTCACGCCGGCGGCCGCGCCCAGGTGGCGGACGGCGAAGGCGAGCACCGGGGTCGGCAGCGGGCGCGGCAGCAGCGCGGCGCGCAGACCGGCGCCGACCACCACGGCGGCGGTGTCCCGGGCGAAGTCGTACGACTTGTGCCGGGCGTCGTAGCCGATCACCACGAGGTCGCCGAGGCCCTGCTGCTTCACGTACGCGACCAGGCCGGCGGCGGCCCGGATCACCACGGCGCGGTTCATCCGCATCGGGCCGGCGCCGAGCTCGCCGCGCAGCCCGGCGGTGCCGAACTGGAGGCGGTCGGAGAAGCGCTCGGCGAGCTCGGCCCAGGCGAGCGTGTTGTCCTCCTGGGCCTCCGCGCCCTCGGCCCGGGCGAGCAGGGCGGCGAGCTCCTCGCGGGTCTGCGGGTCGGGGTCCTCGGCCAGCCAGGTGCGGGCCCGGGCGAGGAGGTCGGTGGTAGGTGCCTGCGTCATGTTCTTGCCTGCTCCATCGGGAAGTGCGTCGGGTGACGGCCGGAGGGTTCCACGCAAAGGGGAGTAGAAGAGGTGTGCACATGCGGACGGGGCCCCCGGGATGGCGTGATCAGCGGATCACGCCGCCCGTGGGCCCCGTCGTTCATGATTCTGCGCCCGGCAGGCGTCAGATCCGCTCCAGGACCTTCGCCAGCAGCTCGCCCATGCGCTCGGCCGAGGCCTTGCCGGCCTCCAGGACCTCTTCGTGGTTGAGCGGCTCGCCGGTGATGCCGGCGGCCAGGTTGGTGACCAGGGAGATGCCGAGCACCTCGGAGCCGGCCTCGCGGGCGGCGATGGCCTCCAGCGTGGTGGACATGCCGACCAGCTCGCCGCCGATCACCCGGGCCATGTTGACCTCGGCCGGGGTCTCGTAGTGCGGGCCGCGGAACTGGACGTAGACGGCCTCGTCCAGGCTCGGGTCGACCTCGTGGCACAGGGCGCGCAGGCGCTTGGAGTACAGGTCGGTGAGGTCGACGAAGTTGGCGCCGACGATCGGGGAGTCCGCGGTCAGGTTGATGTGGTCGCTGATCAGGACCGGCTGACCCGGGGTCCAGCCCTGGCGCAGACCGCCACAGCCGTTGGTCAGCACGATGATCCCGCAGCCGGCCGCGGCGGCGGTGCGCACGCCGTGGACGACGGTGGCGACGCCGTGGCCCTCGTAGTAGTGGTTGCGGCCCAGGAAGATCAGGGCGCGCTTGTCGCCGATCTTCACCGAGCGGATCTTGCCGGCGTGGCCGGCCACGGCGGGGGCGGGGAAGCCCGGGAGGTCGGTGACCGGGAACTCGGCCACGGTCTCGCCCAGGGCGTCGGCGGCCGGCACCCAGCCGGAGCCCATCACCAGGGCGACGTCGTGCCGCTCGGCACCGGTCAGCTCGCGCAGGCGCTCGGCGGCGGCCTGGGCGGCGGCGTAGGGGTCGGCGGAGACGACCGACTGAGGAGAAGCGTTCACGGGTCCGAGGATAGACGGCTTTCGGCTACGCGCGTAGAAATTCGCCCGCGGCATGCCGGATCGTTACCCGGTTGGCCCGAAAACACAGCTCGGTGGCGCTTTCGGGTGACCGGGTTCGTCGATTCGTACGGAAAGAGGACCGGCGGTCAGCACGGCCGCCGGCGCAGCTCCATCACGTAGTCGTGCGGGGCCCCGGCGCTCTCCGCGGCGTCGGCGATCAGACCGAGGTAGCGGGCCGCGGGCAGGCCGCCCTCGTAGTCGTTGAGCACGTACGTCCAGACCGGGATGTCGCCGTCCAGGGTCTGCGCCCGCAGCTTGATCTTGCGGTAGATGCCGAGCTGGACGCCCTCCCAGCGGTCCAGGCCCTCCTCGTCCATCGGCGCGATGTCGTAGAGGGAGACGAAGACCTGGTCCTTCTCGTCCTCCACGACGGTGGCCAGCGAGCCCTCCCAGCCGAGCTGCTCGCCGCCGAAGGTGAGCCGCCAGCCGTCCAGCCACCCCGTGCCGCGCAGCGGGGAGTGCGGGGCTCGGCGGGTCATCTGCCGGGCATCGAGGTTGGTGGCATACGCGGCGTAAAGGGGCATGGGTGCAGCGTAGCCCGGTCGGCCCACGGGGCGGGGCGAGTGGATGAAGAGATCGAGCGCGGACCCCCTTGTGGCGCCGCTCCCGGCGTGCGGGACAATGGGGTACGTGACTCGGATCGTGATCATCGGTGGCGGACCCGGCGGCTACGAGGCGGCCCTGGTGGCCTCTCAGCTCGGCGCGGAGGTGACCGTCGTCGACCGCGACGGTCTGGGCGGATCGGCGGTGCTCACGGACTGCGTGCCGTCGAAGACCCTGATCGCGACCGCGGAGGTGATGACCACCTTCGACAGCTCGTACGAGGAGCTGGGCATCACCGTCGACCAGGGCGCCGCCGAGGGGCGGGAGTCCAAGGTCATCGGCGTCGACCTGGGCAAGGTCAACCGCCGTGTGAAGCGCCTGGCGATCGCGCAGTCCCACGACATCACCCAGTCCGTCACCCGCGCCGGGGTCACCGTGCTGCGCGGGCGCGGCCGGCTCGGCGCCGGCGGGCAGGCCGTGGACGGCTCCCGCGAGGTGCTGGTGGACGGCCCCGACGGCAGCGTGCAGTCGCTGCGCGCCGACGCGGTGCTGATCGCCACCGGCGCCCACCCGCGCGAGGTGCCGGACGCCGAGCCGGACGGCGAGCGGATCCTCACCTGGACCCAGGTGTACGACCTGGAGGAGCTGCCCCGCGAGCTGATCGTGGTCGGTTCCGGTGTGACCGGTGCCGAGTTCGCCGGCGCGTACCAGGCGCTCGGCTCGAAGGTCACCCTGGTGTCCAGCCGCGACCGGGTGCTGCCGGGCGAGGACCCGGACGCCGCCGAGGTGCTGGAGGAGGTCTTCCGCCGCCGCGGCATGAACGTGATGAGCCGTTCGCGCGCCGAGAGCGCCAAGCGGATCGGCGACCGGGTCGAGGTGACCCTCTCCGACGGCAAGGTGATCGAGGGCACCCACTGCCTGATGGCGGTCGGCTCGATCCCCAACACGGCCGAGATGGGCCTGGAGGAGGCCGGGGTCAAGCTCAACGACTGGGGCCAGATCCAGGTCGACCGGGTCTCCCGCACCAGCGCCCCGGGCGTGTACGCGGCCGGCGACTGCACCGGCGTCTTCATGCTCGCCTCGGTGGCGGCGATGCAGGGCCGGATCGCGATGTACCACGCGCTGGGCGACGCGGTGCAGCCGTTGAACCTCAAGACCGTGGCCTCCAACGTCTTCACCGACCCGGAGATCGCCACCGTCGGCTACACCGCCGCCGACGTGGAGTGCGGGAAGATGGACGCCGTCGTGGTCAAGCTGCCGCTGCGCGGCAACCCGCGGGCGAAGATGCAGGGCATCCGGGACGGCTTCGTGAAGCTGTTCTGCCGCCCGGGCACCGGCATCGTGGTCGGCGGCGTCGTGGTCGCCCCGCGGGCCAGCGAGCTGATCCACCCGATCGCGCTCGCGGTGGACGCCAATCTGACGGTCGAACAGGTGGCCAGCGCCTTCACCGTCTACCCGTCGGTCTCCGGCTCGACCGCCGAGGCCGCCCGGCAGCTGCACGTCCGGAAGCGGGCCGGCGGCGAATCCTGAGCTCAAGGCGCACAGTTGGGGCGGCTGCCGGTCGGCGGCCGCCCTTCGCGCAGGCATGATCGTCACCCGGACGGCGGGCGCAGTTCCGGGTTGTTGACGGCGCGTATTGTACGGTCACGCGCCGCTCTTGCGTGAGCAATTCCCGCTACCAGCTGCAAACGCCTGAAAGCAGACGGTCACGCAGGTTACCGTCGGTTCTGTGTTTGCAGCAGAACGTCGCCAGTTGATCCTCGAAATGGTGCGCGCCAACGGAGCGGTCTCGCTCCGGGAGTTGGCCCGCGTCGTCCAGACCTCCGAAGTGACCGTGCGCCGTGACGTGCGGGCGCTGGAGGCAGAAGGGCTCCTCGACCGCCGGCACGGCGGCGCGGTGCTCCCCGGCGGCTTCAGCCGCGAACCCGGATACCCGCAGAAGACCCACCTGTCCGCGGCGGAGAAGAGCGCCATCGCGGACCTCGCCGCCGGGCTGGTGGAGGAGGGCGACGCGGTGGTGGTCGGCGCCGGCACCACCACCCAGGAGCTGGCCCGCCGGCTGGCCCGGGTGCCCGGGCTGACGGTGGTCACCAACTCGCTGCTGGTCGCCCAGGCGCTGGCGCACGCCAACCGGGTCGAGGTGGTGATGACCGGCGGGACCTTGCGCGGCTCCAACTACGCCCTGGTGGGCAGCGGCGCCGAGCAGTCCCTGCAGGGGCTGCGGGTCACCAAGGCCTTCATCTCCGGCAGCGGGCTGACCGCCGAGCGGGGGCTGTCGACCGCGAACATGCTGTCCGCGAGCGTGGACCGGGCCATGGTGCTGGCGGCCGCCGAGGTCATCGTCCTCGCCGACCACACCAAGCTCGGCGCGGCCGGCATGTTCCAGACCGTCTCCACCGAGACCATCACCCGGCTGGTCACCGACGAGCAGGCCACCGCCGACGACGCCTGCGCCCGCGAACTGGACGCGCTCGCCGACTGCGGGGTGCAGATCGACCTGGCGCCGCTCGGGGCCGCGCCGAGCGGCGACGCCCCCGTGCACGGCACCGGCAGCGGCCCGGTCCACCAGACCCAGCCGGGCCCGCTGGGCCGCCGTCCGGTCCCGCCGCCCGGCGGCGCCCCGCTGCCCGGCCAGCGCCGCCCCGGGGCGCACGGCGGCGGCCCGGTCGGCCCCGGCGGGCTGCCGGTCCGGCTGGCCGAGATGGGCCTGCCGCGCGGGCGCTGAGCCCGGCCGTGCCGTCGCGCGGGCCTACCCGCCCCGGAGGCGGGCGGGCGAGTAAACGCGACCGGTCCGCACCCCCGAAGGGAGTACGGACCGGTCGAAGACTGACGAACCCGTCGTCAGTCCTTGATCTCGCAGAGCGCGGCGCCGCTGCTGACGCTCGCGCCGACCTCGGCCTTGAGGCCGACCACGGTGCCCGCCTTGTGGGCGTTCAGCGGCTGCTCCATCTTCATCGCCTCCAGGACCACGATCAGCTCGCCCTCGGCGACGACCTGGCCCTCCTCGACGGCGACCTTGACGATGGTGCCCTGCATCGGCGAGGCCAGGGTGTCACCGCTGACGGACGAGCCGGCCTTCTTGGCGCCCACCCGGCGCTTGGCCTTGGCGGCACCGGTCGCACCGGCGGCCGGGGCCGCCGCGACGCCCAGCGAGGACGGCAGCGAGACCTCGATCCGCTTGCCGCCGACCTCGACGACCACGGTCTCCCGGGTCTCCGCCTCCTCGCCCTCGCCGGCGCCGCCGGTGAAGGCCGGGATGGTGTTCTCGAACTCGGTCTCGATCCAGCGGGTGTAGATCGTGAACGGGCCCTCGCCGCCGTGCACCTCCGGCGCGAACGCCGGGTCGGTGACGACCGCCTGGTGGAACGGGATGGCGGTGGCCATGCCCTCGACCTTGAACTCGTTCAGCGCGCGCCTGGCCCGCTCCAGGGCCTGCTTGCGGTCCCGGCCGGAGACGACCAGCTTGGCCAGCAGCGAGTCCCAGGCCGGGCCGATGACCGAGCCGGACTCCACGCCGGAGTCCAGGCGCACGCCCGGGCCGGACGGCGGGGCGAACAGCGTCACGGTGCCGGGCGCGGGCAGGAAGTTGCGGCCCGGGTCCTCGCCGTTGATGCGGAACTCGAAGGAGTGACCGCGCACCTCCGGGTCGCCGTAGCCGAGCTCCTCGCCGTCGGCGATCCGGAACATCTCGCGGACCAGGTCGATCCCGGTGACCTCCTCGGTGACCGGGTGCTCCACCTGCAGACGGGTGTTGACCTCCAGGAAGGAGATCGTGCCGTCCAGCGCGACCAGGAACTCGCAGGTCCCGGCGCCCTCGTAGCCGGCCTCCTTGAGGATGGCCTTGGAGGCGCGGTACAGCTCGGCGTTCTGGGCCTCGGTCAGGAACGGCGCGGGCGCCTCCTCGACCAGCTTCTGGTGCCGGCGCTGCAGCGAGCAGTCACGGGTGGAGACGACCACCACGTTGCCGTGCTTGTCCGCGAGGCACTGGGTCTCCACGTGCCGCGGGTTGTCCAGGTAGCGCTCCACGAAGCACTCGCCGCGACCGAAGGCGGCGACCGCCTCGCGCACCGCGGACTCGTACAGCTCCGGGATCTCCTCCAGGTTGCGGGCGACCTTGAGGCCGCGGCCGCCGCCGCCGAAGGCCGCCTTGATGGCGACCGGCAGGCCGTGCTCCCGGGCGAACGCGACGACCTCGTCGGCACCCGAGACCGGGTCCGGAGTGCCGGCCACCAGCGGGGCGCCGGCGCGCTGGGCGACGTGACGGGCGGTGACCTTGTCACCGAGGTCGCGGATGGCCTGCGGCGGCGGGCCGATCCAGGTCAGGCCCGCGTCGAGGACGGCCTGGGCGAACTCGGCGTTCTCCGACAGGAACCCGTAGCCGGGGTGGACGGCGTCGGCGCCGGAGTCCTCGGCGGCCTTGAGGACCTTGGCGATGTCCAGGTAACTGGTGCCGGGGGTGTCACCGCCCAGCGCGTAAGCCTCGTCGGCCGCGCGGACGTGCAGCGCATCCCGGTCCGGCTCGGCGTAGACGGCGACGCTGGCGATACCGGCGTCCGAGCAGGCCCTGGCGACGCGGACGGCGATTTCCCCGCGGTTGGCGATGAGCACCTTGCGCACTGTGGCTCCCTTCTTGAACCTCGATGAGTTTATGGATTCCTGGGCGGTACCGGCGAGTAGCCCCGGGTTGTGAACTATCCCACACGCTCGGTGATGGGATTCCCCGCCGCCGGGACGGGGTTGAGAACGACTGCGCAGGTGGTGGCAGGTGTGCTCGCACGGGGGTGGTCGACGGTGGGTGACCGCGGGGCGGCGTGGCGGGTCGGTGGGATGGGACACACCTTCCGCGGCCCGCTCATGCCGCGGTGCTTCCGGCCGGTGCCGCGGCGGTGGGGCGACGGAGCGCCTCGGCCGTCACGTCGGCGACCGGCTCGACCATGTCCGGCCCGTACGCGTCCGGGTTGACCACCCGCAGGACGAGGGCGAAGGTGCCGTTCCGGCCGTGCTCGCGGGCCAGTTCGCGGTGGTGCGCGACCAGGTAGCGCACGCCCGCCTGGTTGGCCGTGCCGGTCTGGCCGGAGATCAGGAACACCGGGCGGCCGCCCTCCGGGGTGGCGATCCGGGCCAGTAGGACGTGGGTCCGGTCGGCTTCGACGGTGAAGTCCCGGTCGCCGACCACGATCACGTTGCTGCCCGGGCCCGGACCGGAGGTGACCAGCACGCCCGGCAGGCCCCAGGCCAGGTGGGCGGCCATCCGCTCGTTGCTGACCGGACCGCCCAGGCACAGCTCGGTCTTGGCGCCCAGGCCGCGGTGCGCGGCGTCGTGGGCGACCAGTTCGGGCCGGGCGCCGCACTCCTCGACCAGCCCGGCCAGCCACATCAGGGCGTAGGCGTCCCGGCGGGTCACGGTGTTGGCGTGCGAGCCCGTCCCGACGCTGCGGGGCACCACGATCAGGCAGTCGCTGCCGGACGGGAGCCCGAAGAACTCCCGTACCCGCTCGACCTTCCGGCGCCGCCGCAGGGCCTGGGCCAGCCAGCCGAGCCCGGCGCTGATGGCGCTGGCCACCAGGCCGAGCACCACGTTGAGCACGTTGTCGGTCATCGCCCGCGTTCCCCTCCCCGTTCGGACGCCGGTCAGCTTAGAGGCACAAGCAGGCGGACTGGCAGGTCAGTTGGCCCACAGATCGGTGATGCGGACGTCCAGGTCGGCGAGCAGCCGGCGCAGCAGCGGCAGGGACAGGCCGATGACGTTGCCCGGGTCGCCGTCGATGCCGTCGACGAACGGCGCCGAGCGGCCGTCCAGGGTGAACGCCCCGGCCACGTGCAGCGGTTCGCCGGAGGCGACGTAGGCGGCCACCTCCGCGTCGTCCGGGGTGCCGAAGCGGACGGTGGTGGAGGCGGTCGCCGAGGACTGCCGGCCGGTCGCGGTGTCGATCACGCAGTGGCCGGTGCGCAGCACCCCGGCGCGGCCGCGCATGGACTGCCAGCGGGCCAGCGCCTCGGTGGCGTCGGCCGGCTTGCCGAGGGCCAGGCCGTCCAGTTCCAGGACGGAGTCGCAGCCGATCACCAGCTCGCCGCCGGTCAGTTCGGCGGCGACGGCCTTCGCCTTGGCCTCGGCCAGGACGAGGGCGAGCTCGCCGGGGGTGGCGGCGGTGATCGCGTCCTCGTCGACGCCGCTGACCACCACGCGGGGGTCGAGCCCCGCCTGGCGCAGCAGCCCGAGGCGGGCGGGGGAGGCGGAAGCGAGGACGAGGGAGCGCTGGTCGGTCATGCCCACCAGGGTAGGGGGTGGGTGGTTGAGCCGTTCTGGTGAACGACTCAGGTGAAGTACCGGCTGACCATGATCAGGACGGCGCCCACCAGCACGATCGCGGCGAGCACCTTGCCGGCCCGCTGCATCCGCTCCTGCATGCGACGGGCCTCGGGCGAGGGCCCGTCCTCGGGGTCTGACCAGAGCACCCGTCCAGAGTGCGGTGCGGGTGGGCCCGGCCGCCTGAGTATCCGTACTCAGGTTTCGGGCAAAGCGGGCGAGCGACCGGGCGAGTCGGGGAGCAGGAAGTCGGTCCGGCCGACTTCCTGCTCCGCGTGGTCAACTCAGTGCGCCCAGCCCGAGGTGCGCCAGGCGTTGACGCCCGGGTGGACGGCGGGGCGGAGCAGCCGGGAGCGGTCGTTCCAGGGGGAGGCCGGGCCGACACCGGCCAGGCGCGCCGCCTCCGCGGCGGCCTGCGCGGCGGCGGCCCGGGCCTGGACCACCGCCAGGACGGTGGCGAGCTCCTCGGGGGTCGGCTGCCCGTGCAGCACGTGGATCGGGGACATGGCTGGTTCTCTCCCGAGAGGGGTGGTGCCTACAGGGGGATGTTGCCGTGCTTCTTGGGCGGCAGCACCTCGCGCTTGCCGCGCAGCGCCCGCAGGCCCCGGACGATGTGCCGGCGGGTCTCGCTCGGGGCGATCACCGCGTCGACGTAGCCGCGCTCGGCGGCCAGGTACGGGTTCAGCAGGGTGTCCTCGTACGAGGCGATCAGCTCGGCCCGCTTCTCCTCGACGGTGCCGGTGGCCGCGGCCTCGGCGATCTCCCGGCGGTGCAGGATGTTGACCGCGCCCTGGGCGCCCATCACCGCGATCTGCGCGGTCGGCCAGGCCAGGTTGAGGTCGGCGCCCAGGTGCTTGGAGCCCATGACGTCGTACGCGCCGCCGAAGGCCTTGCGGGTGATCACGGTGATCAGCGGGACGGTCGCCTCGGCGTAGGCGTAGATCAGCTTGGCGCCGCGGCGGATGATGCCGTCCCACTCCTGCTCGGTGCCGGGCAGGAAGCCGGGCACGTCCACGAAGGTCAGCACCGGGATGTTGAAGGAGTCGCAGGTGCGGATGAACCGCGCGGCCTTCTCGCTGGCGTTGATGTCCAGGCAGCCGGCCAGGTCCATCGGCTGGTTGCCGACGATGCCGACCGGGTGGCCCTCGACCCGGCCGAAGCCGGTGATGATGTTGCCCGCGTACAGCGGCTGGGTCTCCAGGAACTCGCCGTCGTCGACGACGTGCTCGATCACCTTGCGCATGTCGTACGGCTGGTTCGCCGAGTCCGGCACGATGGCGTCGAGTTCGAGGTCCTCGTCGGTGACCGAGAGGTCGGCCTGCTCCGGGTAGGACGGCGGGTCGCTCAGGTTGTTGGAGGGCAGGTACGACAGCAGGTTCTTGACGTACTCGATCGCCTCCTTCTCGTCCGAGGCCAGGTAGTGGGCGTTGCCGGACTTGGTGTTGTGGGTGCGGGCGCCGCCCAGCTCCTCCATGCCGACGTCCTCGCCGGTCACCGTCTTGATGACGTCCGGGCCGGTGATGAACATGTGCGAGGTCTGGTCGGCCATCACCACGAAGTCGGTGATCGCGGGGGAGTAGACCGCGCCGCCGGCGCAGGGGCCCATGATCAGCGAGATCTGCGGGATGACGCCGGAGGCGTGCACGTTGCGGCGGAAGATCTCGCCGTACAGGCCGAGCGAGACCACGCCCTCCTGGATCCGGGCGCCGCCGGAGTCGTTGATGCCGATGACCGGGCAGCCGGTCTTCAGCGCGAAGTCCATCACCTTGACGATCTTCTCGCCGAAGACCTCGCCGAGCGAACCGCCGAAGACGGTGAAGTCCTGGGCGAAGACGGCGACCTGGCGGCCGTCGACGGTGCCGTAGCCGGTCACCACGCCGTCGCCGTACGGGCGGTTCTTCTCCTGGCCGAAGTTGGTCGAGCGGTGCCGGGCGAACTCGTCGAACTCGACGAAGGAGTCCTCGTCGAGCAGCTCCAGGACCCGCTCCCGGGCCGTCTGCTTGCCCTTGGCGTGCTGCTTCTCCACGGCCTTGGACGAGCCGGAGTGCACCGCCTCGTCCAGCCTGCGCCGCAGGTCGGCCAGTTTCCCGGCGGTGGTGTGGGGGTCGTACGGCGCCTCGGTCATCCGGTGGCTCTCCCTGATCATGGGCCGCGACCTGTTCGATCGCGCGGGCCGGGATCGGGGGCTCGCGCACGAGGGCAGGGCGGCGCTGCGAACTACCGCTGCGTAGCGTAACCAGCGCGCAGGGCGATGCGGCACGTCCTGGCGTTATGGCCATCGACACAGTGTGTCAACGAGCGTTCTGCGGGACGATGGGGCGGACTGCGCCTCTGCGGCCCGTCCTGCCGCGGGCCGGTGCACGTCCTAGGGTGGCCACCATGACCGCACCCGAGACCCCCCGCCGCAGCGGACTGCGCGGCTTCGGCCGCACCGGACCGTCCCCCTGGACCGACCTGGACCGGCCGCCGCTGGACCAGGAGGTGCTGCGCCGCGACCTGGTCGTCCCGGGTGGGCTGTGGACCTCGCTGGACGTCGTCACCGAGACCGGCTCGACCAACAGCGACCTCGCCGAGCGGGCCCGCGCGGGCGCCCCGCAGGGCGCGGTGCTGGTCGCCGAGGCGCAGAGCGCCGCGCGCGGGCGGCTGGACCGGCAGTGGACCGCCCCGGCCCGCTCCGGACTGTTCCTGTCCTTCCTGCTGCGCCCGGAGGAGGTACCGGTCGAGCGGTACGGCTGGCTGCCGATCCTGGTCGGGGTGGCCGCCGCCAGCGCCCTGGACCGGGTGGCCGGGGTCGAGGTCGGGTTGAAGTGGCCCAACGACCTCCAGACCGGGATCGACGGCGCGGAGCGCAAGCTCGGCGGCATCCTCACCGAGCTGAGCGGCGGCGCGGTGGTGGTCGGGATGGGCCTCAACGTCTCGCTGCGCACCGCGGAGCTGCCCGTCCCCACCGCCGCCTCGCTGGCGCTGGCCGGAGCCGCCACCACCGACCGCTCGGTCCTGCTGCGCGCCCTGCTGCGCGAGTTCGCCGGGCTCTACCGGGAGTGGACGGCCGCCGCCGGGGACCCGCACGCCAGCGACCTGCTGCGGGCGTACGCGGACCGCTGCAGCACCCTCGGCCGGCAGGTCAAGGTGCACCTGCCGGGCGACCACGAGCTGGTCGGCGAGGCGGTCGCGATCGACGGGGACGGCCGCCTGGTGGTCCGCACCGCGGACGGCGCACGCCGGGCGGTCGGCGCGGGGGACGTGGTCCACGTCCGCCCCGAACCGCGCCCCGAGCCGCGCTGAGCGGCAGTCTTCACCTCTCCTTGACTCGGGCGGATGCCCCGGATCACGCGATTCCGTGCGAACATTCCACCTGGCAGCGGTGTGAGGCGCGCCACTGTCCGCCCGGGTGGCGGACGGCGTGCCCGGACGGGTAGGACACGAGGCGAGTGCGGCGACCGCACGGGGACGGACCGGTGGCAGAGGACGGCAACGGCGGGACGGCGGGCAGCCACGACCCCACGGTCGCGCTCGAACTGGAACGCCTGATCCTGGACGCACCACGCCGCTACACCCCGTACCAGGCCGCGCGTGCCGCCGACGTCCCGATGGAGCTGGCCACCCGCTTCTGGCGGGCCATGGGCTTCCCCGACATCGGCCAGTCCCGGGCCCTCACCGACGGCGACGTGATCGCGCTGCGGCGCCTCGCCGGACTGGTCGAGTCCGGGCTGCTCAGCGAGTCGATGGCGATCCAGGTGGCCCGCTCCACCGGCCAGACCACGGCCCGGCTGGCCGGTTGGCAGATGGACACCTTCCTGGAGAACCTCACCCAGGCCGTCGAGCCCGGACTGACCCGCGCCGACGTCGCGTACCCGCTGGTCGAACTGCTGCTGCCGGAACTGGAGCAGTTCCTGGTGTACGTCTGGCGGCGCCAACTGGCCGCCGTCACCGGCCGGGTGGTGCAGGCCGCCGAGGACAACGAGATCACCAGCGGCCGGCTCGCGGTGGGCTTCGCGGACCTGGTCGGCTTCACCCGGTTGTCCCGGCGGCTGGAGGAGGAGGAACTCGGCGAACTCGTCGAGACCTTCGAGAACACCTGTTCCGACCTGATCGCCGGGCAGGGCGGCCGGGTGATCAAGACCCTGGGCGACGAGATCCTCTACGTCTCCGAGGACCCGGCCACCGCCGCCGAGATCGCGCTCAGCCTGATCGACGCCCTCGCCGAGGACGAGACCATCCCGGCGCTGCGGGTCGGCATGGCCTTCGGGACGGTCACCCAGCGGATGGGCGACGTCTTCGGCACCACCGTGAACCTGGCCAGCCGGCTCACCTCCATCGCCCCCAAGGACGCGGTGCTCATCGACGGCGAGTTCGCCGCCGCCCTGGAGCAGAACGGCAGCGTCGCCCCCGCCGACTCTGAGGGGCCGGGCCTGGCCGAGGCGCTGTCGGTGGCGGCCGGGATGCCCGCCTCCGGGCTGCCGGTGCCGGGGCCGGACGCGGGGGCGCGGTTCCACCTCCAGCCGATGTGGCGGCGGCCGGTGCGGGGGCTGGGGCTGGTGGAGCCGTGGCTGCTGTCGCGGCGGATGAAGGCGGAGTAGCCGGACCGGTCGGAGTAGCCGGACCGGTCGGAGCGGTCGCACCGGTGGGAGTGGGCCGGTCGGGGCGTTCGATGGGGCCGGTCGGTGGTGTTTCGGTGGCCGAACGGTTGAAGGTCGTACCGCCTGCTGCGGTTCCATCCGGGCAAACGGGGCAAAACCGAACGAAATCGCCCTAGTCTTGGTGCAAGCGGCCACGGGTGCGGCCGACCGGTGGGGGTCCGGGAGGACCGAGCACAGGGAGCGAGGCGAGCCGGTGAGCAGTGAGGCGATCATGACGGACCGCGGCTGCGACTGCGAGGGCCCGCACCGCGCCGACCCGCTGCCCGACCTGCGGCTCCAGTCGGTGGTCGAACTCGCCCAGGACATGGCCGGGGCGCTCACCCCGCTGGAGGCCGTCCGGGCCGCCGCCGCCCGGGCCACCGAGGCGCTCGGCGCCACCATGGCCGCCGTCTCGGTCTGGGACCGCGAGTCCGGCCGGCTGCGCGTGCTGGTCAACCACGGCCGGCTCGCGCCCGGCGAGGAGGAACTGCCGCAGGACGAGTCCTACCCGGTCGCGGACTTCCCGGAGATCGTCACCTACCTGGAGGAACGCTGGACCACCGGGCGGCTGCCGCGCGCCTGGCTGCAGACCGCCGAGAACGACGAGCCGCACGCCGGGCACGCACACCCGACCGCCGGCGCGTACTGCCAGGAGCGCGCCGCCGCGCTGCGCCGGCGCGGCCGGGCCTGCTGCGTGGTCGCGCCGATCGTGCTGCACGGACAGGCCTGGGGCGAGCTCTACCTCGCCCGGTCCGTCGGCCTGCCGGTCTTCACCGAGGCCGACGCCGACTACGCGACCCTGCTCGCCGCCCAGATCTCGGCCGGCCTCGCCCAGACCGAACGCCTCGCCGACCTGCGCAGACTCGCCTTCTCCGACCCGCTCACCGGCCTCGCCAACCGGCGGGCCGTCGACGCCCGGCTGGAGAGCGCGCTGGAGGCCCACAACCGGGACAACACCGTGGTCTCGCTGGTGGTCTGCGACGTCAACGGACTCAAACGGGTCAACGACCAGCTCGGCCACGAGATGGGCGACCGGCTGCTCGAACGCTTCGCCCACCAGCTCTCGCTGGCCGCCGCCAAACTGCCCGGCAGCCTGGCCGCCCGGCTCGGCGGGGACGAGTTCTGCCTGCTCGCCGAAGGACAGAAGGCCGACGAGGTGGTCGCCGTCGCCGAGGAGCTCTGTGCCCGGGCCCTCGCCCTCGCCGAGGGCGAGGGGGTCGCCTGCGGCGTCGCCTCCACCGGGGACTCCATCGGACCGGTCACCACCCCCGACCGGCTCTTCCGGCTCGCCGACGCCGCCCAGTACCGGGCCAAGGCCGCCCGCGCCGCCCACCCCGTCGTGGCCGGGCGCAGCCACGGCCCCGGCTTCTCGCCCGACCCCACCGTGCTGCTCGCCGACGCCGCCGACCCCCACCACCGCGCCGACGGACGCCGCGGGCCCGGCGGCCGGGCCGGCACCGCCGACCGGCGGCGGTTCCGCGGCGCCGCCCACAGCGCCGACCCCGGACAGCTGCTCACCGCGGTCCTCTCCGCCCTCGACCAGGCCGCGGCCGCCCGGGCCGTCCACCCGGCCGACACCCTCGCCAAGCTGGCCGTCGTCGCCGAGACCTCCGCCCGGCTGCTCGACGCGGTCGGCTGGTGGGTCTCGTACGTGCCGCCCGGCTCCCAGCTGATGCGCACCGCCCAGCACGCCGTCTACCGGATGACCAGCGGGCCCAGCAGCACCCGGGCCGAGACCCAGCGGGCCCAGATCGAGGCGCCCGACGCGGTGTTCGACCTCCGTCACTACCCGATGACCCGGCGGGCCGTTCGCGGCGGGGCGTTCGCGCTCCGCGCGGGGGCGGCGGGGAACGATCCGGCGGAGGAGGCGATGCTCGTGGTCTCCGGGTACCGCGGGATGGTCGCGGCGGGCGGGCAGAACGCGGCGGGGGGCTGGTTGGTCGAGCTCTTCGCGGACGATGCGACGTTGCCGTTGGGGCAGGTGGCTTGTGCGTTGCGGGCTTTGGCGGCGGTGGCGTTGGCGGGGGGTGCGTCGCCGCCTGTGGTGTGAGGGCCGCTGCGCGGGGCTTGGGTGTGGGGGTGGGGTTTCGGGAGGGTGGGTGGGTCCGGGGGCGGTTCC